>VYDA01000274.1 GCA_009843665.1 Caldilineaceae bacterium SB0675_bin_29
CCCCCGTACCCAAGGTAAGCATTCCCAGCGGCTGGGCAGCGGTCAAGAACGATCGCCTCGGCTACTCCTTCGCCGTCCCGCGCGGATGGTCCGTCTTTGACCTTCAGAGCGGCCAGCTGAGCCAGATCATGCGCTTCGTCAGCCCGGACGCAGCCAAACAGGTGGACGACGCCCTCACTGGCCCCGGCGGCGAGAACGCCGGCCACCTCGCAGTACAACTGGCCATCTTCTCCAGGCCGCCCATCGCTGCCATGGCCGGCGTCGGCATCTTCCCCGGCCTCGACGACGCGATCTCGTCGGAAAGATTGGTGGAATGGCTGGAGAAGCAGCTGGAAGGTCTTCCCTTGCCTATACCCGTGGAAGTGAAGAGCCTTGAGGCCGGCACCACCAACAACCTGCCCTCGATTAGTGGCGTTGCCACCGCCGATCTGGCCAGTCAGGGTCTGTTCGATGCCCACATCACCATCACTGCTTTGCGGGCAAACGATACGGCCTACATCTTGGTTGTAGCCGTACCCCAAAACCAGGTCCAGAATCGGGCGAACGAGATCAAAGCAATTGTCGGTACCTTCCGACCCGAATAGTCTCTACTGAGTGACCCCAAATTGAGGAGAGAGAAGCGGGGGGTTCGGTTGCTCACTGCACCGGCCCCCAGCTTTTCTCTTCTCGTTTTCACCCGTCCTTTAGGGGGCTGCAAGTTCAACATGCCCTGCCAGGACGTGAAATGGTGAACCGTATGCGCGAAGCAGCGCCCGAATTGAACTACATCGTCGGACTGATGTCGAACGACTTCAGCACGGAAGTGATTCAACGCGCTCTGCAGTGGAAGAAAAAAGCCAGGGCAGATGCTAGGAGATCGTTCCAATCGGCCCTGCGCAAGAATGTGAATATCGACGGATTCAAAAACCCCCATAAGGCGAACAACCGGCTTCTCCTTCCTGAAATTCTTCGTCTCCTGCCCGTCTCATCTGAGCTTGTCGGATCGGTACTGCAATTATGGATCGATTCCCATCCCGAACTCTATGAAGAGGTATTCGGACATCTGTCCAAGCTGAAAATGCCAACCCAAGGCATGGACTTTTCAAAGAATCGCTTCGCTGGCAGTTGGAATGCCGACGTCTGGCAGAAGCAAAAGACCAGTATCGTTGCTTCGCACAGTCATTTCAAAGACGACGAAGTAGCTCTCATGCTGTGTTGTGTGTCAGGGAACATGCCAGACCCTGATGGAGGTGACAATGTCGATCCGCCAGAGTCTCAGAGTGACGCCTTCTTCTCTCAGTGGCTGGAGGAACTGCGCGAACTGCCTGCAGACGCGCCGCAGTGGCAGCAAGCGAACGACTTCGTAGCTTCCGCCACAGAAATCATTCAACACAAGACGAATGTACGAAGTCTTACACTGAAATATAATGCAATCCTGGCTGAGATGAAGCAAGAGGTCGGACGTGAACTGGCCTTCTTTCAGATCGATTCCGATTCCTGGTCAGTAGGGCGGCTGTCCAACCGTCAGGCAGGCAACTGCCTGGCAACGCCTGAAGAAATGGCGGAACTACTTCGCCGGACAGAGTCGTTGAAGGTCTTGCTGACCGACTACAAGCCTCTTCACGATACTGCTCCGACTATCGAAGAGGAATTAGCCATTTGGCCGCAGCGCGGAGAACTTCAACGGCAGATTCTCGGCTGTCTCAAACAAATCTATCAGCTGTTTTCCAACTCCGATGAAGATGACGATGTAATGGGAGCCGCGGGCAATGGACAGGTCTCCCTTATCCCCGCATCGACGTTTCCTCCTCGCGAAGATCACGTCGGGTCTGCACAGATCGATCCTACTAAGCCGGACGACCCATCTTCTTCAACCGATGTCCCGACCAGGCCCCCTGTTTCCACGGACACGCTCGCCTCTGAACTGTCCCTCTCGGACACATCAGCCTTGGAAGACGACGAACCGGATTCCACGCATGCATCCATGCATGTTCGCAGCGATGCACCTGTTCATGAGCCCGGTGCAGAAACACAATACTATTCGGATACTGTAATAGCCTCCCTGGAGGCGTAGAATAGTTTACTGAGAATAGAGCTTCAGGAGCTTCGCGACGAACTGAAGACGTCGCAGGATGTTGTCAGGCTCTGGCGGATCGCTTACGAAGAAGCGAGCAAGCGGATGGGGGCTACCGCAAAACCGCCGAGTAAAGACGAATTTCTACCAATTGAGGACGTGAGAACTGCTGTGGCGCTTGCTAAAGAAAAATACGCAGGCGAGTTGCATTTTCAGCCCAACTCGAAATCAGAGATCGACGATAATCCATATGAAAAGCCCACCAACGTATTGGCTGCGCTCGAATGGCTTGCGACGACCTTCTACCGTTCCAAAATGGGAGAAGTCAAGGTACATGACTTTGACAAGTCAATAAAGAAAGTTTGTGGTTGGCGCTATAAGAGGGGTCAAAGCAAACAGACGATGCATAAGTACAAGCCTTGGTATACCACCAGTTTTGAAGGCAGAACATACTGGTTGGAGAGGCACGTCGGCACAGGCAGCAACAAGGACTCTCGCTACACAATTCGCATTGCTTTCGACTGGGACAAGGCCCGCCGGATCGTAGTCATCGGCTATATTGGTCAGCATCAACAAACCGACGCAACCTGAAAATGGCGTGGTAGCCACACTTACCAGTCTCTGTGGAACCGCGTTCTCTTGGCAAGACGAAAGGTAACTGTTTTGACTGAAAAAACAATCGATCTCCGTTCCGACACCGTGACCCACCCCACCGAAGATATGCGCAAGGCGATGGCCTCCGCACCCGTAGGCGACGACGTCTTCGGCGAAGACCCGACCGTAAATCGCCTCGAAGCAATGACGGCAGACCTGCTGGGAAAAGAGGCGGCTCTATTTGTGTCCAGCGGCACGATGGGCAATCTCGCCTCCGTACTCAGCCACTGCGGCCGCGGAGACGAAATGATCCTGGGAGATCATTCCCACATCTTTACTGCAGAGCAAGGCGGCACCGCCGCACTTGGAGGCGTTTTCCCGCGCCCATTGCCTACTCGCCCGGATGGGACCTTGGACCTGGACCTGGTGGTGGAATCGATCCGCCCCGACAACGAGCATTACCCTCGCACCAGGCTGCTGGCGATCGAGAATACCCACAACCGCAGCGGCGGCCGCTGCCTGCCTGTGGAATACATGGACGCTGCCGGTAACACGGCCCACAATCACGGCCTCAAGCTCCATGTGGACGGTGCTCGCCTCTGGAACGCTGCCGTCGCACTCAACGTCGCCCCCGCCCGCCTCGTGCAGGAAGCGGACAGTGTGAGCGTCTGTCTGAGCAAAGGCCTCGGCGCGCCGGTCGGCTCGGTCATCGTCGGCGATGCCGATTTTATCGGGCGCGCCCGCCGCATGCGCAAGGTCCTTGGCGGCGGCACCCGCCAGGCCGGTATCATCGCTGCCGCCGGCATCGTCGCCATTACCGAGATGATCGAAAGACTAGCCGATGACCACGTCAACGCCCGCAAACTTGCCGAAGGCCTCGCCAAAATGGACGGCATTTTTGTCGACCTGGAGTCGGTGCAGACCGACATAGTCTACTTTGAGTTGCGTCGCGACGACATCACCCCGGCCCAGCTCTCCGCCGGACTGAAAGAGTCGAATGTCCTCCTCAATCCCACTGGAGGCAACCTGCTGAGGGCGGTCACAAATCTGTCAGTTTCCTCTGCAGACATTGACCGTACCCTCGATGCATTTGCCCGCGTACTCGACTCTGGCACCGGTGCCGCTGGCGATGACGCGGTCGTTTACGGTTAGGCGAAGTGCCCAATGCGTTCACTGCCGTTGCGGTCCATCTGGCAGATCGTCAGCGAGATCAATAACGCCGAAATTA
>VYDA01000174.1:0-2269 GCA_009843665.1 Caldilineaceae bacterium SB0675_bin_29
TTCCCGCCACATTTCCGCCAAAACATGTCCCGCCATTTCAGATCTCGTACAACTCTCGTACAACGTACATTGACACTCGTTCGGACCCACCACGCCGGCGAGGCCCTTATCACAGCCCACCACACAGACTGCATTAATTGCAGGTCACTCAACACGTAAACGCTCATAAACTCTCGCCCAACACACAGACGAGGAAGCCAGTGACCCACCTTGAAGACTGACGGTCCACGTTGAAAGCAAGGCTCGCATCGGCCCCCAAGGTATATGCATCTCATCTGAATTTCGTCTTTTCATCCCAGGCTGCAATGCTCCTGACTTCCACCTTCAGACACTTGCGCAAACGGACATGCCCCCTACCCGGCTCTCCTGCCAAACGTTACCAGGCCGGTTGGAAGACTGACTATCTCTGGAGAGTTCTACCTCATAGAGGTGCAATTGCCCTGGGCAAGCGGTGCCGAAATTGACCCTTTCCTAACCAGAATTGGGCCAACTTTCCTGGCCTTGACTACGCGAATCTGGGCTCCGTGGCGTTTGCTTCCTTAACTGCTCACGCAAGGCAGAGTAATTTGACTGGCGTGCCTTTCATGCTATACTCACGCCGTTACGCCCCGCCGCCCCCTTCGCCCCCGAAGACTGGTAAAGGTGCCACTGTAGTAGTATCAAAGGCAATCTGCTCTTTTCTGGGCGGGCGCATTCCCGACGATTGTCAAAACTAACGACAGAGACTACATCCTATGGCGACAGCGGCTGACGTATCCAACGTCAGTACCGGGCGCATCAACAGCCCTCTTTCCATCCTCGGCGCGATCTGGGGCTCATACTTTTTCCGCAAGTTCCTGCGCGCATTGGCCACCATCTTCATTGTTACCACCATCATCTTCTTTTTGGTGCGCCTCCTGCCTGGCAACCCGATTGAGATCTACGTAAACCAGCTGGTTGTCACCTACGGCTTACCCGTCCACGAGGCCAAGGATCAGGCCGCTGCTCTGTTCGCCATCGACCTGGAACAGCCGGTAATCCTCCAATACTTCTCCTACCTTCAAAATCTGGCCAGGGGAAACTTCGGTCAGTCAGTCCTTTCACCGGGAACGACCGTTACCGAAGTAATCTTGCGCTTCCTCCCGTGGACACTTTTCAGCGTTGGCCTTGGTCTCCTTATCAGTTTCACTATCGGCGTTCTGTTCGGTGTCATCATGGCCTACCGCCGCGACAGCTATCTCGATCACGGTCTGACTGTCATTAGTTCTGTGATTAGCTCCGTTCCAGACTTTCTGATCGGCCTGCTCATCGTCGTGTGGTTGGGAGTGCAGTGGAAGATCCTGCCAATCGCCGCAATGAGAGGCGCGTACTCATCCGGCATGGTGCCTGGTTTGAATCTGGAATTCTTACTCGATGCGTTCTTCCACGGAGCTCTGCCAATCTCTACCTACGTGCTGACCAGCGTCGGCTTTTGGATGCTGAGCATGAAGAGCAACACGATAAGCACGCTTGGTGAGGACTACGTTACGATTGCCAAAGCGCGCGGCCTCAAGGAGTGGCGCATTACCACCGCCTACGTGGGCCGCAATGCGATCCTGCCTCTTTTCACGATCCTCACAATTCGCATCGGCTTTGTCGTCGGCGGTTCCTTGCTGGTGGAGCAGATCTTTGAGTATGGCGGTATCGGGCGCATGCTCGGCCAGGCCATCAACCAGCGCGACTATACATTGATGCAGGGAATCTTCCTGATCATTACTTTCTCAGTGATCTTCGCCAACTTTTTTGCCGACGTCCTGTACGGCTGGCTCGACCCTCGTATCAAGCTGCAGGACAACTGAGCCTGACCTTAATGCGAGAATACACACGGAATGCAGGAGCAGATAGATGACGGCCCAAGTGGTGGAAGGCCAACAAACCGATAGCATCTTGGTCAGCGCATGGAAAGGATTCCGAACTGGGGTACGCCTCCTTGCCTACAATCGGGTTGGGTTTATAGGTTTCCTCGTCGTGGTCTTCATGGTCCTGCTGTCCTACGCGGGCCCATTAATCATCGAACTGGATACCAAGACCAAGATCGACAGGATCTACATCACGCCGACGCTTGAACATCCGTTGGGCACCGATCATCAGGGCCGCGACATCTGGTCCCAGATCGTCAACGGCGGCAAAGATGTTATCTACGTTGCCTTTCTGGCTGCCCTGATTTCAACGGTAATCGCGGTGGTATTTGGCACGCTTAGCGGTTTCATAGGCGGTTGGCTGGACAGCGCCATCATGTCGGTCACCGACA
>VYDA01000174.1:2279-3868 GCA_009843665.1 Caldilineaceae bacterium SB0675_bin_29
CTTGGCGGTCCTGGCAGCCTTTATTTCCCTGAACAGTTTGACCCTGCTGGGGATCCTGATGGGACTGCTGAACTGGCCGACCCTCTTGCGCGCTCTGCGGGCCCAGGCTCTCTCCCTCAAACAGCGAGATTTCATTGAGGCGGCCAGGGCTCTGGATCTGGGCGTTATGCATATCGTCCTGCGCGAAATGGTCCCCAACATGATGCCCTACATTGTAGTCAGCTTCGCCCTGGGCATGACCTTTGCCGTCTACCAGCAGGCGGGACTTGTCTTCCTCGGCCTGGTGCCGATAACCGCTGGCAACTGGAGCGTGATGATTCAGCTGGCGTGGGTACGAGGAGCGATCTTCTACAAAGACAGTGTCTGGTACATTATGGCGCCGATCGTCGCCATCGCGATTCTTCAGTTGGCAATCATTTCCATGACCCGCTCGCTTGAACTCGTATTTAATCCTAGACTGCGAGCCAGCGAGTAGGTATCTGTTCGCTGGATATATATGAGTCAGACTACTGATCTCTCCTGGCATCAGGAAATCGAAGAAAACGGCAGCCAGCCCCCGCTGAGCCTGCAGAACGTTCACGTCAGCTATCGCACACGCAAGGGCAGCGTCCAGGCGGTCAGAGGTGTCTCCCTCGACTTGCAAGCAGGTGAAAGCCTGGCTCTGATCGGAGAAAGCGGCTCCGGCAAGACGACCTTGGGGCTGGGAATCGTACGTCTCCTGGTCGAAACCGCGGAAGTCAGCCCCGGCAGGATTATCTATCGCCGCGACGGCCGTGAGCTGGATGTGCTTTCCCTTGCCGAAGGTCCCCTGCGCGAGTTTCGCTGGCGCGACTGCGCCATGGTCTTCCAGTCTGCGCTCAACGCGTTCAATCCCGTGCTGAAGGTTTGGGACCAGGTTTGGGATACGGCGAAGGCCCATAGGTGGAACAATCGCGAGGAGGTTCGCGAGCGGTTTCTTGATCTCCTTCGCTTTGTTCAATTGGACCCTGACCGTGTAATCAACTCCTACGCCCACGAGTTGAGCGGGGGCATGCGCCAGCGAACGCTTCTGGCCATATCACTTCTGTTGGACCCGCAAATTCTGATTCTGGACGAGCCGACAACCGCTCTGGACATCCTCACGCAGAGGACGATCATCGATCTGCTGCGGCGGCTGAAAGAAGACCTGCACTTTACCATGCTCTTCATCTCGCACGACCTTGCCATCGCCGCTGAGCTGGCAGACAGAGTTGCGACGATGTACGCCGGGCAGGTCGTCGAACTGGGGCCGGTCGAGGACATCTTCTATCGCCCGCGTCATCCCTACTCGTTGGGTCTGATCCGGGCCGTGCCGACCGTAACCGGCGGTTTTGAGGAACTCTCCTCGATACCCGGTTCTCCTCCCGACCTGATCAATTTGCCGACCGGTTGCAAATTCCATCCACGCTGCCCCTTTGCCAGTGAACGCTGCAGCAGCGACGAGCCGGAGCTGGAACGGGTCGGCGACAATCACTACGCGGCCTGCTGGCACACTGATGCAGTGCAGGAGGACATCGAGCGCAGCGGGCTGAGAGGCAAGAGGAGTACGCAAAGGGAACGTGCTCCCGGCC
>VYDA01000328.1 GCA_009843665.1 Caldilineaceae bacterium SB0675_bin_29
CCTCGGTCTGGTCCGCGCTTCAGAATCCAGCCGCCTCCCAGCTCTCCGTCTTCCTCTCCTGACCCGTATTCGCCCCACGAACCAATCCCTCCACTCGGCCTCAGCGAGGTCTGTGCAGCGACCCGCCTCCTGCTTCAACCCGCCGGACCGCCCCTCATCCCGAAAATCCTTGTCAATCCTGCAAATCCTGATTCAGACAACGACCACCCAAAATTCTGAGGCACATTTTTTCCCGCCGTCTGTTTATCTTTTCCTTACTCTTCGCTATAATGGTGCCGGTGCCTAGATACTCCCGGGTCAAGCCATCACCAATTCGAGACAGATCATGTCCACCATCCACTTCCCTTTCGGCCAGGACATCGCCTGGGAGCCGAATCCCGACTGGATCGCACAAAGCAATCTGCAACAGTTTATGGACCGGCACGGCATCTCTTCCTATGATGAGTTGCTGACCCGCTCAGTCGAAGATATCGCCTGGTTCTGGGATGCGGTGATGGAGGACCTCGATATCCGCTTCACCCAACCCTACTCGCAGACCGTCGACCTGACCGATGGCGCGCCCTTCGCCCGCTGGTGTATCGGCGGCAAGATGAACATCATCCACAACTGCCTTGACAAGTACCAGAAGACCGCGACCGCGTCCGAGCCCGCACTCATCTTTGAAGGGGAGGAAGGCCGTACCGTCACCCTTACCTACACCCAGCTTCACCAGGAAGTCTGCCGCTGCGCCAATGCCCTCCGCAGCCTCGGTATCCGCAGCGGTGATGCCGTCGGTCTGTACATGCCGTTGATACCCGAACTGGCTGTCGCCTTCTTGGCGGTGATCAAAATAGGCGGAACCGTCCTGCCCCTGTTCAGCGGCTACGGCCCCTCCGCCATCAGAAGCCGCCTCAGCGATGGTGGCGCCAAGGCCGTCTTTGTTGCCGACGGATTCCTCCGTCGCGGGCGCGCCGTGGCCATGAAGTCGACCCTGGACACTGCCCTCGACTGTGTCCCCAGCGTCCGCCATGTGATCGTCTGCAAACGGCTCCCCGCCTCCTCACCTGCCGCACAGATCTCCTGGCACGAGGAACGCGACCACTGGTGGCACGAGCTGGTCCCCCCTCAGGCGCCCGCAGCCGAAACCAGCCTCACCAATGCCGAAGACCCGCTGATGATCATCTACACCAGCGGCACAACCGGGCCGCCCAAGGGGGCCGTCCACACCCACTGCGGCTTTCCTGTCAAAGCCGCTCAGGATATGCGCCACGCCATGGATGTCAAACCCGGCGACCGCGTCTATTGGATGACCGATATGGGCTGGATGATGGGGCCCTGGCTCGTCCTCGCCTCCCTGCTCAACCGCGCAACCATGTTCTTCTTCGACGGCGCCCCCGACTACCCCTCGGTCGATCGCGTCTGGCAGCTCTGCGCCAGGCACCGCATCACCCTTCTGGGACTCTCGCCAATGCTCGTGCGGTCGCTGATGCCCCACGGAACCGACTACGTGACCCGCCACGATCTCTCACAGTTGCGGGCAGTCGGGGCCACTGGAAGCCCCTGGGGACCCTCAAGCTGGCGCTGGATATTCGATAACGTGCTCGAAGGACGCAAGCCCATCTTCAACTACACCGGCGGCACCGAAATAAGCGGCGGCATCCTCGCCGGCAGCCTGTTCAAACCGCTCAAACCTGCCGCCTTCGGCGGGCCCATTCCTGGTATGGACGCCGATGTCGTCGACGAAGTCGGCAACCCCGTACGCGGCGAAGTGGGCGACCTCATCGTCCGTCAGCCCTGGATCGGCATGACGCGCGGCTTCTGGCGCGCAAACGAGCGCTATCTCGATACCTACTGGCAGCGCTTTGATGGAATTTGGGTGCACGGCGATTTCTGCGCCATCGACGAAGACGACATGTGGTACATTCTGGGCCGCAGCGACGACACTATCAACATCGCCGGCAAGCGCCTCGGGCCGGCTGAAGTTGAAACCCTGGTCAATGCCCATCCCGACGTCACCGAATCCGCAGCTGTGGCCGTGCCCCACCCCCTGAAAGACAACGACGTTGTCGTGTTCGCCGTCCTCAAACCGGGCGTCGACGCCAGCGAACACCTGCGCACCGCCCTGCAAGAGCGCATCACGACCGAGTTGGGACGCCCCCTCAGACCCAAAGAAGTCCGCTTCTGCTCCGCACTCCCCAAAACGCGCAATGCCAAGGTGATGCACCGTCTTATCCGCGCCTCCTACCTGGGCGAAGACCCGGGCGACATCAGCGCCCTCGAAGATCCCGCCACCCTGCAGGCGATCCAGCAGTCGGCATGAATCTCCTCTCCCTCGAAGACGTCTCCAAGCAGTTCTCCGAACGGCTGCTGCTCGACACCGTCTCCCTCTCCATCAACACCGGTGAACGTATCGGCCTCATCGGTGTCAATGGCAGCGGCAAAACGACCCTCCTGCGTATCATCGCCGGCCTCGAAGCGCCCGACAGCGGTCACCTCACCGTCTGGGGCGGTGTGCGCGTAGAAATGGTCCAACAGGAGCCCCAACTTGACGATACCGCCACCGTTCTCGAGCAGCTCTTCCGCAGCAGCTCGCCCCAGATGCGCCTCCTGCGCGACTACGAAAGCGCCAGCCAGCACCTCGAGCACGAACCGGCCAACCGGGCCCTGCAGCGGCGACTCCTGGAATTCTCCGAGGAGATGGAGCGTACCGACGGCTGGGCCGCAGCCGCCAGCGCCAAATCTATCCTTACCAGGTTGGGAATCACCGATTTCGAGGCCCGCGTTGAAACCCTTAGCGGCGGACAGCGCAAACGCGTCGCCCTGGCCCGCGCCCTGATCGACCGCGCCGACCTCCTGGTCCTGGATGAACCCACCAACCATATCGATATCGAGACCATCGAATGGCTGGAAGCCTACCTCACCACCGCGCCCGGCGCCCTGCTGATGGTCACCCACGACCGCCATTTCCTCGACCGCGTTGTCCATCGCATCGTCGAGCTCGACCGGCGCCAGCTCGTCTCCTACATCGGCAACTACACCCGCTATCTGGAGCTCCGTCAACAGCGCCACGAACGCCTCGCCCTCCAGGAACGCCAGCGCCAGAAGCTTCTCAAGCGGGAGCTCGAATGGATTCGCCGCACGCCCATGGCCCGCGGCACCAAACAGAAGGCCCGCCGGCAGCGTGTCGCCGAACTCCAGCGCATTCAATACGACTCCGACACCGATCGAGTCGTCATGGCCCTGGCTACCCGCCGCCTCGGCAAAACGGTGCTTACTGCCAAGAGCCTGACCAAGTTCTACGCCGGTACTGCCGCCGTAAATCAGGTCGATTTGGCACTGGAGCCGGGCGATCGCATCGGTCTCCTCGGCCCCAACGGCGCCGGCAAGAGCACCTTCCTCGACATGCTGGCCGGAAGAGTCACAGTCGACGCCGGGCAGGTCAAATGGGGCGAGACCGTTCGGCTCGGCTACTACGACCAGGAGACGCGCGACCTCAACGATA
Organism: Caldilineaceae bacterium SB0675_bin_29; assembly: GCA_009843665.1. Taxonomy (GTDB): domain Bacteria; phylum Chloroflexota; class Anaerolineae; order Caldilineales; family Caldilineaceae; genus Bin5. The sequence goes on from VYDA01000328.1 coordinate 3,482, forward strand.
TGCAGCGCCTGCTCGAATTCATCGAGGAGGAGGCGCCCCTGATCCAGGCGCGCGACGGCAGTCGCGTAGAGGCCGCCCAGGTGATGGAGTGGTTCCTCTTTCCCCGCAAAATGCAATGGGGCCGCATTGGCAGCCTCAGCGGAGGCGAGCGCCGCCGCCTCTACCTCCTGCGCACACTCGTCCACCAGCCCAACGTACTTCTGCTCGACGAGCCAACCAACGACCTCGACGTACAGACCCTGACCGTGCTCGAAGAGTTCCTGGACGCATTCACCGGTTGCCTGGTCGTCGCCAGCCACGACCGCTACTTCCTTGACCGCACCGTCGACTTCATCATCCCATTCGAGAACGGGCGCCTCGGCAAACGTTACCCCGCCCCCTACGAA
>VYDA01000675.1 GCA_009843665.1 Caldilineaceae bacterium SB0675_bin_29
ACGTTGCGGCCAGGCGCGGATTCAGGTTCAACCGGCACAGGGTCAGTACTCGCATTACGGAAGTCAACTGTAGACGCCTGGTTATCGACTGCCCCGGCCGGCGGCAGGGCAGGGCGGAGCCGGTGCGGGGAGCCGGTCGGGCGAAGGGCAGCGGGGCGCAGGGCAGCCTGGTCCTGCTGCTCTTGCAGTTGGACGGAAGGGGACCGGGCGGCGTCATTGCTCGTCTTCTTCATGATCTTCTTCGTCGTCATCACCGCCCCAGATCAGCTCCATCATTCTTAAATGTTCGGGGTCCGTTTCTTCCTTGTCCACCAATTCAGTGGCCAGTTTGTCGACCAGAGGGACGAGGAGGTGTTGGCGGCGCTCGTCCGGGGACTCGCTGTAGAAGACCTCACTCTGACGCCAGAAGAACTGGAGAAGGCTGCGCTGGCGATGGAAGAGCGGCGTCAGGAGTCTGCGTGCTTTTGCGCGGTCCAGACGGCTGATTTCAGCGGTTTTGAGGGCCCTGGTGGACTCCAGGAGGCCGTGCAGATGTGCTTCGAAGGCCTTATCGGAGAAGAGATCGAGCTGGAGCTGGGTGCGTGCGAAGGGCCGGTCGGCATTGTGGGCATCGAAGGCGGCGGCGCGTTCTTGCCAATGCCATTTGCGGGCGACTTTGGCAAGAGCGGCATGTCGGGCCGTGTTGACCATCGCGGCTACCTGGCGGGTTGATTGGAAGAACATCAGGCTCAGGTAGAGTCGGAACCAGTAGAAGCAGTTGTCCGGTTCGCCAGGTTGCTGATGCCAGGGATCGGGCTCGGCGGGTTCTTCTGCAGGTGCGTCTTCTGTGTCTTCGGTGGCGCTTGGGCCCCATATCTCTCTCACCACCGGATCCTTGTCGAACCTTTCCCCGCGAATTTCAATTGCCCTTGACGAGACCATCAAGCGCAGCTTGTCCGGGTGGATATCGAGTTGTACATCATCTCTTTTGGGTGTTGCGAGAAGACGGAGCAGCCCGCGCTGGTACTGCATGAGGGGGCCCAGACGTCTGCGGGCCATGACCCGGTCCAGTTCGCCGAGGGCGGCGCCGGCCAGGGCGCGGCTGGTCTCTGCGAGGCCGTTGAAGCGGGCGATATAGGCGACTTCATCAAGGAGGAGGTTACGCCACTCCTGCTGGTGCGGGAGGAACCCGGGCTCCTTAGCGGCCGATGCGGTGCGTTCTTTCCAGCGCCAGTCGCGGGCGGCGCGGGCGACGAGCCTGCTGCCGGGTTTGAGGCCCACGATGCGGTTGACGGTTTTGAAGGTGCGCGGCAGGGGGAGGGTGAGATAGACCTGGAACCAGCGGTAGCGGTCGAGAGGTTCGCCGGTCTGCCGTTCCCAGGGGTAGGGCCGGCGGTCTGAGCCGGGGGCTTCGGTGGTGGAATGGTTGTCGTTCATATGACAGCTCCTTGACTGAGGGACTACAAGCGGGGCGCCATTGGCGCTTACCATGCCGGGCGCCTGTCTGCAAGGCGACAGCATCCGGGGCGCAGGATCGGGATTGCGCCTGAAGCAGTGGCGGTAACGGTCAAGGGGACTGTGCGGTTAGGGCCGGTTGCGGGGACCAGTTCATGGTCCATGGGGTCGGCCAAGGCGGGCCGCGTGGGGTCTCAAGGTGCGGCCTGCAATTTGGGGTGAGTATAGGGGATCGGGTGTGGAATGACAAATAAGGAGACGGCTGCGAAAGGACCGAGGTTCGGATGGCGGACATGGAGGCTGATTGCCGAACACCAAGCCCCAACAACCACGCCACAAGACAAGAACTACCACAATCCGATGGCTACACCGGGCTTGTGCCCCGATCGTCTCATATGGTCTTCCAGGGCCTGGCGCATGCCATTAGCGACCACACATACCCATAGACGTAGGCTGTCCAGAGTGTGATATTATTCGATTGGTCCTCCTGGTGTGACGCTTTGGCTGTTGGCGAACTCCTGAGCTGTTTCACCGGGGGGTTTTCTTTCGAACGCCATCCAGCAAGAGACCATAAGAGTCCGAAAGCCTGAATCGAGCGGAACCGTGCAACTGTTAACCAGCCCGGCATCGGGATGGCAACGCCATCGCGACCTGTTCACCGGGCTTTCACTGGCGCTGCTGTCTTTCACAGCGCTGATGGCGTTGACGTCCGAGTGGCCGACCGGCACGAACGACGCGATGATTCATTTCTATCGTGTGCTCACACTTGGTGAAGCGCTGCGCGACGGCGTCATCTACCCGCGGTGGTTTCCAGAATCCTCATTTGGATACGGCGACCCGGTCCTGAATTTCTACCCGCCCGCATTCTATTTTCCCGCAGCATTTTTGCACGTCGCCGGGCTGGATGTATTGACAAGCGTACGGATAGCCATCGCTGCAGGATTCGCACTTTCTGCGTGGTGGATGTTTGGCTTGACAAGGCTTTTTACGACAGTTTGGCCTGCGATAATCTGTGTGCTCTGCTATCAGCTGTACCCTTATCGATTGTTCAGTCTGTTCTTCCACGGGGCTTTTCCGGAGCTGTTCGCTTTCGCTTGGCTGCCCGCTTTCGCGATGTACGCGCTTCGCATTGCAACTTCAAGCGAACTTCACTCAGTAAAACTGCCCTCGATCCCAAAGGCGCTGCTTTTTGAGGATTCCAAGCGGAGGCATGCCCTCATTCTGGCGGGACTCGCATTTGCCGCATTGGTCGTTACGCACTCATTGACTGCGATGATGACCGCTTTCTCGATTCTTGCCGTATTTGTTCTGACTTTACTGTTCCTAAAGGGCCGTAACGAATACAACGGCGCGGGCCGGGTATTCATCATCGTCGTCATTGCCATGGCAGGGGGCGCACTGTTGAGCGCATGGTACTCGGTTCCGGTCCTGGCTGAACTGAGGTGGACCCAGGTTGGGCAGGGATACACGATGAGCCATTGGAAGGGCAGCTTCGGGCTTTGGGGCTACATTTTTGATTTTGGGTTTCCAATGCAGTACGGAGACAGAAGGGCGCCTGCCAAACCGGTCCCCATCTATTCGGTTCCCATTGCCATCGCTGTTTGCTTTTGCGTCTTCGCGTCAAGAGAGGCGCGATTTCGCCAATTTGCGCTGGTTGCGCTTGTAACGACTCTCTTCTCGGTATGGATGACGACTCGTGGAAGCGCCTGGCTGTGGCACGTTGCCGAGGGCGTACTCGAGAAGCTGCAGTTCCCCTGGCGATTTCTGGTTGTAGCCGGTTTGGGCACATCGTTGATGGCGGCAGCGTCTCTTGAGGCGTTAAGGTTTGGGAGAAAGCTGCCAGGCTGGGCCTACAAGGCGGCATTGGTGCTTTCAGCTGCATTTGTCATCTATTATTCGGTTGGCGGCCTTCGTTATTCGACGGAAAAGGACGAAGACTACCCGGATCTTTCGGCCACTTCTCTGCGGCGCATGACAAGCAAGTGGCACCAGCACTGGCCCAAAGAGTTCAGGCCCTCCTGGGTAGAAACCGATCCTCTCTTTCACAATGTTCTCCCTGACGGCGAACTCCAGGGATCGGAGTATCTGGACTCAGTGGAGGTGTTGCCCATTCGCGCCGGATTCCTACGGCAGGAGTTCGTTGTTTCGACAGAGCAGGCGTTCCGTCTTCTCTTTCACCAGTATTTCTATCCCGCGTGGCGGGTGACGATAGACGGAGAGCGAGCGGCGGTCGAGCCTGCGGGGAGACTTTCTCTGGTTAGCGTGAAAGTTCCTCCGGGAAGCCACGAGCTTGTTCTTTATTGGGGCGCCACCCAAGCCGTCCGGACTGGCCGCGCACTGACGGCGCTGGGCTGGCTGGCGGTGTTCTTCCTGTTAGTTTTCCCTATACTTTCCAGGCGAAGAGGCAAGGGCG
>VYDA01000719.1 GCA_009843665.1 Caldilineaceae bacterium SB0675_bin_29
CCTGTCAGTTGCCTGCCCAGTTCCCATCCCAGCAGGACAAAAACAAAGGTGACCAGACTCCTAAGTAGCAACGCCCAACGCATATCCAAACTCCCCTAACGAAGGAAAATGAAAACTACGCATTGAATTCATAATACAGCATCTGCAAATTGAGCGCAATGCCAGTTTTCTCTATCCGAAAATGAGTACAGGCGCGCGCACAGAAAGTGAAACCAGATCTGGCTTCGTCAGACTGAGCAAACTGTCGATTCAGGTACTATTTTCCGTTTCTTCTACAGCTACTGCAACGACTGGTACAGCGCCAGGACTTCGCGAGCATTGTGGTGCGCGGAGAATCGCTGGCTGTAACTTCGCGCGGCGCACCCCATTTCCATCCTCAAAGGCGCGTCCTGCGCAATTTTCATTATGCGAAGTCCGAAGCTCAGATCATTATTGTCGGTAAGGAACCCGGTCTCTTCGTCCACGATCATGTCCGCCACCCCTGGGGAATCGATACCGATAGCTGGCAGACCCGCGGCCGCGGCCTCGATGAATGTCAGCGGATGTACTTCGCTCACGCTCGCCGACACGAAGAAGTCCGCAACGCCAAGGACGCCGGCGATGCGTTCATATGAGATCGGCCCTGTAAACGTTACCCTGCCCGCCATCCCCAAACTGCGGGCCAGCTGCCGGCACTCATCAAGGCTCGGTCCGCCGCCGACGAGCAGGAGATAGAGGTTCGGAACCTCGTCTCTTAGTGCAGCAAAAACCCTCAGAAGGCGGTCCACTGCCTTTTCCTGGCTGATCCTGCCCACGTAGACGCCCACCACCGCACTGTCAGGAATCCTTAGTTCGGATCGTTTCGCCTCCTGCTTCGGACTCTGAAATTGACCCAATTCGATTCCGTTGGGAATAACGGCAACGCGCCCCTGAATGCCCCATGACTGCATGACCGCTGCCGCACTCTGACTCGGCGCGATTACGGCGCTGCATCGCTGGCTGAACCGCTGGAAGAAGGCATGTAGAGCCGTGTCGGAAAGAGTATCGGGCACCAGAGGAAGGTATTGCTGGACGTACAGGTCATACCTTGTATGGCTCGTAAAGACCAGGGGAATGTCGTAGCGCCGCGAGAAAGTCAGACCGAAACTGCCGCTGATAAAGGGATGGTGTACGTGTATCACATCCATCAGCTTCAGAATGTCCCGGCAACGCGAATCGACGCGCACCGTCAAGTGATAGCCGGTGTCCGCGATCGGGATGCTAGGAAGGCGAATGACGTTGCTCTCGTCGACAGTCTTCTTGTCCTGCTCCGGAACAAAGAGATAGACCTGCTCTCCCCAGCGGTCGAAGTGCTCCTTCAGCAGTCCGACGTGATGCACTACACCGTTTATGTGGGGTTTGTAAATTGCGCTAAAGATGGCAATCCGCATGTTATACCAACCTGAATCCTTCCCAGTAAACCGGCGCCTGCCCAGCAGCGGCGGGCAGACTCCGAAACCCGGCAACCTGCAGCTTCCGACCCGTAGAACGACGTCTACCTGTTGGCCAACAGCGTTTCTCGCCTACATGTCTGATTACGTTGCGGGAAGGGGAATGTTGCATATGCCTTCGTGCCTTGTGCCAGAATTGGCCAATCCATCTGAGACCGAAATGCTCGGCATCCCGTCTTTCGTTCGTCTGAAACATTCTCCGTTGCCTTCTTTCCGCCCTCTAACTCGCAACTACCAGCTGTCGACGCTTCTCCCTGCAATGGACCAGAAATACAGCAGGCGGAGGCCTACCACAACCAGCGTGGTGAGACCGAGCGCGGCCCCAATGAAAACTAAAGCGATCCCGTCGCCAAAGACAATGGCCCTTAAGGCAAACCCGACGGCGTTTCCAACGAGGACAGCCAGTACCGAATTCAGTGCGAATCGACGCAACCCAATTCGGCCCGTCCTCGGGTAGGCCCCGAATACAATAGCGGCCGCAAACCAACCGACAAGAAAAGGGGCAATGATTCGAGGTGTATTGACTAACCAGTCACCGGGCCCGCCCGCACTGTGCATTAAGCGACCGCCAATGGCGAATACCAGATAGGAGAACAGGTCACTGGCGACCAGAACACGCAGAGACACAGCCCTGGCGGCTACTTCTCCTTTGGCATGAACGCTCTCTTTCAAAGGTTAGCTCCAAATGCGTATCGGTCCGGACACCCCTACTAATCGGGCTCACCCTTCGCAGTTGCCTGCTCCGCCGCACACGCATCCTTTTTCGCATATGCGTGATTGACCGACTTGCCAATGTACAACTTCACTCCTACTATACCATACCAGAAGAGAGCTATAGCCAAAGTAAAGGAAATGGGGAAATGTCAGCACCCCAAACGGATACACTTTTCACCGGCTTGCGGTGCCTTCGATGCGACCGCACTTTCATGGCCGGTTCGATCGATTACGTCTGCCCCTGCCGCCCAAACCAAGGCAGCGACCTGGGCCATCTTGACGCTGTCTACGACTACGACGCAATCGAGGCTATGCGAAAGGCTTCACTTGAAACGGCAGATTCCGGCCTATCCAGTCTCTTCCCACCCCAATTCCGATACACTGGGCGTACCATTGAGCGCTGGTGGCCGCTGCTTCCGGTAAGGCCGGCTTCACTCCCTCCCCTTCCGGTGGGCGACACGCCCCTTCTACGCGCGAGTCGTCTCGGCGAAGCGTTACGCGTGCCAAAACTGTATTTAAAAGACGACGGCCGCAACCCATCGGGCTCCTTCAAGGACCGGGCTTCGGCCGTCGCCGTCGCCCGCGCACGTGAAACTGATCGTGAGGTGGTTGCCACTGCCAGCACAGGCAACGCCGCCGCCGCCCTGGCCGCCATGAGCGCCGCCGCTGCCCATTCTGCCGTTATCTTCGTTCCCCGCTCGGCTCCTCAGGCCAAGATCGCCCAACTCCTCGTCTACGGAAGCCGGGTCCTCGCCGTCGACGGTACTTACGATGACGCGTTCGATCTGTGCGTACGCGCCTGCGATGAATTCGGCTGGTACAATCGCAACACGGGCTATAACCCTTTCATGACGGAAGGCAAGAAGACGGTCAGCTTTGAGATCGCCACACAGCTCGCCGAGGCAAATGCCCGCGACGGCCTTAAGGGGTCGGAGGGTCACTCACGGCCACTTGTTGTTCCCGACTGCGTCTTTGTCTCCGTTGGCGACGGGTCAATCATAGGCGGTGTCTACAAGGGATTCTGGGAATTGCACACTCTCGGATGGGTCGATCGGATCCCTCGTATTTTCGGCATTCAGTCGGCTGCCAGCGCGGCCATCCACGACGCCTGGCGCGACGACCTAGACTTGCCCCAACCAGTCGCGGCTGCAACAGCAGCCGACTCGATCAGCGTGAACGCCCCGCGCGACGCGACCAAGGCGCTGCGGGCCGTCCGCGCAAGCGGTGGGGCCTTCCTCCTTGTCGAAGATGAGGCGATCTTCAAGGCGATCCTTCCACTGGCCCGCCTGGGAGGCGTGTTTGCCGAACCGGCCGGCGCAACAGCGCTCGCCGGCCTGCAGCTGGCTCAAAGAAAAGGATTGTTGGAACCCGATGAGACTGTCGTCGTTATCAGTACAGGCAGCGGCCTTAAGGACGTGCCAGCCGCCATGCGGGTTGCTGGGGAGCCTTCCATTATTCCCCCTACTTTGGAAGCGGTTGCCGAAAACCTGGATAACTGAGAAAGCGGTTCCGTACGTACCTTTCCGCGGATGATCATCCTGGGCTGGCTAACAGCTCTCGAAACTTTCTCTTCCCGGCCGTCTGAGGTGCTATGACGAGTTCTCCAAACCCCGTCTATTCGGTCTCTTCCCTCACAAAAACCTACGCAGGTATGGAT
>VYDA01000052.1 GCA_009843665.1 Caldilineaceae bacterium SB0675_bin_29
CCATCCTCCCCTCTCCCCAGCATTGCCGCCTGTTCGTCCAAGGCCTCCTCCAACTGTGGGAAAACAGCCTTCGCCTCATCGGCTGAGGACAGCAACGCATTGATGGTAAGCCAGCTGTGGCCTCCCTGCGCTACAAACTGGTAATGTGGCAGGATGAAGTGGCCCGGGTGAAAGCCCGTCCAGGTCATGTCCGGAACAAAGTCCTCCCGAAATGCGAATCCGCCGAACAGGCGCGGTAGCGCCAGCTCAGACATGCCTGCCTGCCCGAAGCGGGGCGAAAGTCGCGTTTCAGCCGCCGAGAATATCTCTCTCGCCTGCCGCTGTATGGCCGCGAACCGGCTGCTACCGTAGCCCATCAGATGCGCCGCTACCCCGGTCCCCGCAAAGGTGATGCCCTGTCTCCCGTCGCGCCAGAAAAAACGCTCCTGCCCCAATGCCGCTCGCAGAAAGCGCTCAATCGGCAGGTCGGCAACAGGACGGCTGGCGCTCACCAGGCGTCCGTGCCGTTCAACACTGTATTCGTCCCCGCCGCCCCCATCCGCGCTATCCCACCGGCGAGCATCCTCAGCCAGATCAGGAACACTTCCGCCAGCGGCGCTCTCTGCAACTCCTTGCAAAGTCATCTCTCGTCAAGACCAACTATTTGCCGCCTTCTCTTCCGCCAGACTACAACAAGCCAACTTCTCTTACCGCCCCTTCTGGCCCTTCGTGTAGTTCACACTTTGCAACAGCATCGGCACCAGCGTTTTTACAATCCGCGAAGGCTCAGGCTCCCCGGTGTATACCCAGCGAATCGTCAGGTGATAGATACTTCCCAGCCACGCATAAGCGATCACATCGGTGTCCACCGCTTCGATCTCGCCTGCGGCAACGGCCTCATCTAGGTAGATGCGGATCAACCGCGCAAAGCGCTCGTTGATCTCTAACCGTTTCTCCTCAAAAACTGTCCCCAATCCAGTGGCCTGAACCAGCATCACCTTCGCCGGCCGCCGGTAACGGCCAAATGCTTCCAGGCAGGCCTCCAGCGCCGCTTCGACCTTGGCCATAGGGCTCGGCTGTCGCGCAATCGCCTCCCTAACCCGCCGCTCAACCAGGTCGGCAAACTTCTCTACCAGCGCCAGAAAAAGCCGCTCCTTATTCGGAAAGTGAAAATATATCGAGCCCTTTGACGTGTCCGACTCCGCCACAATTTCGTCAAGGCGGGCATCATGGTATCCCTTATTGCTGAAGACGCTCAATGCAGCGTCCAGAATGCGCTCCCTGGTCGATTCTGGACTTCGAACACTCTTCTCCGTCATCGCATTCACCTGGTGTCAGTACGCCTAAACTGACCGGTCGGTCGATCCCGCGACCAAAAAAAACCCGAGTTCACTTTCCCTTAGTAGTGATACTTCTGCAACGCATGCACCGTATAGCGTCGTCTAAATTGGAGAAGGTTACTTACTCGCCTGCAAAGGAGTCGTCCCAAACGGTGGCGGCACCATCTCGGCCTCCCCTTGACCGCACACTCACCACCCCCGCGGCACGGGGAAGCACCGAAACTGCTGCGCCTGCGCAAAGACGTCCCAGATCTGCGCCATCTGTTCAACGATGCGCGTCGGCCGGCTTGCCATCTCGAATCCTCTGTGCTGGCCTCTCACCACCCTCCTCGGCTCCCACCCTGTCCCCTTGCAGTAGTCATAGTAGTCCCGGAAAGTCGTGAACTGAACGTTCATGCCGAAGTTGTCTGGGTGACGGCTCATCGGCGACATCGGGTCGAGCGTGTGGCACGGATTGAGCATGCGCAACAGATCATGCGGGTAGCTCTTGCCTATCTGGTCGGCCAGTTGGAGTGTCTTCTTGAACGTCTGCGGTGTCTCGCCCGGCAGATTCAAACTGAAATAGATGAAGATCGGCACTTCATGCTTTTTCAGCGTTTCCAGCATCCGCAGGAAGCGTTCATTCGTATAGAACTTCCCGTTCCTTCGCCGTACCTCCTCGTCACCGGACAAAGGAGAAATGGCGACCTCAGTGTGTTCAAGATCGGCCGTACTGCACATCTCGTCGATAAAGTCATTCGACGGCAACTGGAAGAACTCATTATAGATGCCGATGCGGATCTCCCGGTCCCGGAGCTGCTGGAAAAAAGCGCGCCACCATCTGGCAGGATAGGTGGCGATGTCCAGCGAAAGGTTGACCTGCTGGAATCCCTCCCTCGCCAGGCGGGCCACGTCCTCCACCACCCCGTCTGGCGACCGCATCACGTAACCGTTGCGGCCGGCAAGTTCGCTGTGCGACTCCTTTCCGCCCCCGCAGTAAATGCAGTCAAAGACGCAGCCCCGCCCTACCGTGAGCCAGTGGCTCAGCAGCTTCGGCTTGCGCAGCGTCATGAGTCCGGCGCCCGAATACTGAAGCGCGGCATAGGCGCGCGCATTGGAAAGCCAGTCCATTGATACAAAATCGAGGCTGTCCAGCGTAGCCGGGTCCGCGAAATAGAATCCGAGATTCTGTGCAGCCTTCTGGCCGTTCCCCGGGCGACGAATCAGATTCGGTATATCGTCAACCTGCGAGGACCCCTTACCCACCACCTGCGCCGCCAGCTGCCGCAGCGGCTCCTCCGCGTCGCCCCGTATCGCGTAGTCAACGTAGGGAAAGTCCGTCAGAATCTCTTCGCCGTAATACGAAGTCGTCAGACCGCCGATCACGACGACCGCATCAATCAGAGTCTCTTTGACGGCTTGGGCAACCGCGAGGGCGCCGAAGGAGTGCTCGTACCAGTGAAGATCGATAAGAACGAGTTTCGGCGGAACCCGCTGGCTCCGCAGCCACTGGCGCAAATTGAAAGTGGGGCGCTGCAGCAATTCAACCGGCAGGTTCAGGCCCTGGACTTTGTACCCTTCGGCCCGCAGCATGTTGACAAATCCGACCACGCCCACGGGTATAAATGGATAGGGCGGACAGGAGCGAAACTTGTCGTAGCGTGCTTCGACTTCCTGCTTGGCCGGATGTATATAGAGGATATCCATTGCGCGAGCTACCGTGCACTGCGGCTGGCAGCGCCAGGACCGCTAGACACTGCCCACCGGCGTCACCATCCTGCCCCGCGGCGCCACCGGCTCGAGAATCTGACGGCGCTCCGGTGTGAGACGCGCGGCGAATTCAGGTGACAGCTGGTAGTTGAAACGGGTGCGCAAGTAGCGGGGCGAATAGCGGAAAATGACCGAGCGTCGGAATCCCGGATTGGTGCGCTCGGCGGAACCGTGGGTGATGGCGTCGGTGAAGAATACGGCGTCTCCCGCCTCCAGGTAGATCTCCTTCATGCCAAGGGCGGTACCCGCGGCTTCCCGTTCATGGCTGGCAGCAACAATACCTTTGCCATCCACCTCCAACCGTGGATGAACCTCGGTCGACTTGTGGCTGCCCGGCACAAGGACGGTTGGGCCATCTCCGGGGCCGATATCCTCGAGTGCCATCAGGACGTTGATCTGCCCTACCATCCACGCTCCCGTGTTGTGCTGCCGGAATGTCAGATAGAAGAGCGGCGTGTGTCCCCCGCAGTGGATATATAAAAATCCTCCTGGTCCACGCACATTGAGCAGGTTTTCGTGGATCGAGACGCCGTTGACCTCGTTGATGAACCGTGCCGCCAACGGATACCAGGACGGGTGGTCAATCAGTCGCTCAAAGACCGCGCCGCCTTCGACGATGTTCTGAAAGTTTACACCGTCGTCCTTGCCGTAGCTATGGATCTCGACATTGCCAATCCAGTACTCAGGATCCGGATTGACATCCAGTTGCGCCTCACCCAGAATTGGCGGGTCTTCGACATGGGCCCAATGGTCGTCCACCCAGC
>VYDA01000263.1 GCA_009843665.1 Caldilineaceae bacterium SB0675_bin_29
GATCTGTCGGGGCCGGGGTCGGGTGTACCGTTGGAAAGCTGCTGGGCGCCGAGCAGTGTATGCGCGGAGGGTTAGGTCAGGCTTCTACGTCCTTGCCCGGGGGCGTTGTAGTTTCGGCGCTGGTGGCCGTAAATGCAATTGGGGACATCGTCGACCCCATGCGGGCAGAGCTGGTGGCCGGGGCCCGTGATCCTGTGAGCGGTGAACTGGTAGACAGTCTTTCTGCAATCGCCGCCCGTTTCGACTCCTACCTTTTCCGACCGCAACGAACAGAGTCGGATGCGCCCAGCTCTTCGGCCATCGATCCGGTAGTGAGAAAGGGTCGCCCTGTCGAGGAAAACACGACCATCGGCGTCGTTGCTACGAACCTCAGCCTTTCAAAGACAGAGGCAACCAAGTTGGCGCAGATGGCCCAGACCGGTGTAAGCCGATCGACCAGACCAGCGCATACACTCTACGACGGCGACTGCCTTTTTGCCCTGGCGACGGGGGCTCTCGATGCCCAGTATGAACTCACCCTATTGGGCGCAGTTGCCGCGGAGGTCGTCGCGGCCGCAGTACTTGACGGCGTTCTCAATGCAACACCCGCTCACGGCGTGCCTGCCGCCTCTGATGTGAACACGCGGCCTCTCTCTGCGTAATCGCATTCCCTATCACTAAGCAAATCCACGCGGTGCCCTCAAGTCATCTGTGCTCCAACACGGGGCCGTCCAGGCACAGGACGCTACCATTCAGCTCGCAGGAGCCGCAGATCCCTACCGCGCAGCGCATATAGGCCTCCCACGACAGCTGGCGTGGCACGCCTTGCTCATGACCAAGGCGGTCGATGGCGGCGAGCATTCCGTGCGGCCCGCACGCGCACACCAGATCGATTTCCCCCGGGGCCAAACTGTCTGCCAGCAGATCTGTGACCCGCCCCGCGTACCCGGCGCTACCGTCCTCGGTACAGGTAAGTAGGTCGATTCTGGCAGACCCTCCCTTCTCATTCTTCTTCAGTGCGGAGAAGCGATTGAAGTAGAGAAGATCGGCGGCCGTACCTGCTCCGATAATGACGGTCAGAGCCTTAAGTTTCTGACGCCAGGCGCGCGCCAGCCAAAGGAGGGGGGCGACGCCATACCCTCCTCCAACGAAGGCCACTCTCAGTACCCTATCGGGGAGTCGATAGCCTTTTCCGAACGGTCCGCGAATCCAAAGCAGGTCTCCGGGACCCATTCCATGCAGGAGGTTAGTGAAGGGGCCGACGGCAGTGACCATCAGGGTCACCGGGTCGGCCGATACCAGAGAGAAAGGCTTCTCATCAAACCGGGGCAACCAGGCCATTACGAACTGCCCAGGCTGCGCGTTCAAGCTGAGGTCGAGCGTGAAAGTCTTTGTACGGTAATTGTCGATTTCGACGGTGCGGATCGGGAACGGGGTGGGAAGGACCAGTGAACCTGCTCGGCCAACCTCGTTGTGAAGAATGCTCATTTTCGCACAAGTGGGGCGCGGCGGCGGTTCAGTTTCTTCAGGCCCTTTCCAGAATGACGACAGGAATAACACGGTCAGTCTTGGCCGGGTATTCGTTGAATGCGGGCCAAATCTCCGCCATCATGGTCCAGAGCGACGGCTTTTCATCTGACGAGGCGGTACGGGCGGTGGCATCGAAACAATCGGAGCCAACTCGTAGCGGGACGGCCGGCGTTTCGACCAGATTCAGATACCAGGACGGGTGATGGGTCGCTCCGCCGCGGGAGGCGACGATTACGTAAGTCTCCTCACCTTGGACTTTGCCGTAGATTAATGGCGTAGTGCGCGACTTGCCGCTTCGCCGCCCGGTGGTCGTAAGCAGCAAAGTGGGAACGCCGTTCCAAATGTGGCCGTCTTCGCCGTCGGAATCGAGATAGCGGCGAATGTGTTCTTTCACCCAACCCGGGACTTCTCGATCGGCCATGACTTTCTTCTCCTTGGCAGTGGGGGCCCGGTCCGGACCGATTTTCTATTTCTCTCAGTCTAACACAGTGCGGCGGAGTTGGCACGGAAAAGCAGGTTTTTTTCCGCTTGCAATCGCGGCGAACAGGCGTTATCCTCTCCTGAAACCAGCACAGATTTCGCCAAGGAGGGTATCATGATCTTTTCGCCGGCCCAAGTGGAAGCGTATGAGCGCGATGGTTACATCGCGGCAGTCGATGTGATCGACGGGTCTCAAGTTTCCAGCTATCGGGAGGCATTCGACGATCTGGAGTCTCGAGTTGGCAAGGAGACCGCACAGATCGGGCTGATAGATTACCACTTTGAGGAGGAGTTCATTTGGCGGCTCGCTTCCCATCCCACGATTCTGGACGCGATTGAGGCGTTGGTGGGCCCGAATGTGCTGCTGCTGGCGACTCACTTCTTCAACAAGTACGGCGAAGGCAAAGAGGCAGAGGCCTTTGTCGCCTGGCACCAGGACGTGACTTTCTGGGGCCTGGAACCGCCGAAGGCGGTCACGGCCTGGTACGCGGTCGATGACAGCGATGTGGAGAACGGTTGCATGCAGGTAATCCCCGACACGCACGTTTCCGGAGTCGTCGAGCACGGCAAGGCCGAGCAGGCGGGAAATCTTCTCAGCATCAATCAGGAGGTCCATGTTACGCCGGAAAAGGCGGCGACAGCTGTGGATCTGCCCCTGCGAGCCGGCCAGATTTCGATCCACGACGGCACACTCATCCATGGCAGTCTGCCGAACCGTTCTGACAGGCGGCGCTGCGGTTTGACACTGCGCTACGTGCCAACGACGGTGCGGCAGGCCGAGGACAACTCTTTGGACGGCCGCTGGAAACCGGTTCTGGTACGGGGGAAGGACAAGGAGAATAACTTCGGCGAGTTCAAGACGCGATGGCAATGAGGTACTGACGGATGCCCAGTGAAGGGCCAAACGTCGTCTTTGTCCTTACCGATGACCAGGGCTACGGTGACCTCTCGTGTCACGGCAACCCAGTTGTCCGAACACCCAACCTTGACGCACTCCACGCCTCCAGCGTCAGACTGACCGACTACCACGTCGGCCCGACATGCGCGCCGACTCGCGCCGGGCTTCTGACAGGTCACTATGCCAACAGCACGGGGGTCTGGCACACGATAGGAGGGCGATCACTGCTGCGATCCGACGAAGTCAGCATGGCCGACTATTTTCAGCGCAGCGGCTATGCCACCGGGATCTTCGGCAAGTGGCACTTGGGCGATAACGCGCCGTACAGGCCCCAGGACCGAGGCTTCGAAACCGTGGTCGTCCACGGGGGCGGTGGAGTCGGGCAGACTCCTGACTACTGGGGCAATAGCTACTTTGATGACAGTTACTGGGATGGGGATCAACACACCCGCTACGAGGGTTTTTGTACTGACGTCTGGTTCCAGGAGGCGCTGAGATTTATCGAGCGGAACCGGAAAGGAAAGTTTTTCTGCTATATTCCGACCAATGCGCCTCATTCACCTCACCTGGTTGACCCTGCCTACAGTGATCCATATCTTCCTCTGACCCCTCACGAGGAGCGCGCCAAATTCTATGGAATGGTCGCAAACATCGACGAAAATGTCGGCGGCTTGCGGCGCAGGCTGGCTGAACTGGGACTGGGCGAAAACACGATTTTCATCTTTATGACCGACAACGGTTCTGCAGGCGGCGTGGCGGTGGACGGAAGCCAGTTTGTAACGAGCGGGTTCAATGCAGGGATGCGCGGGCAGAAGGGTTCGGAGTACGACGGCGGACACCGTGTTCCATTTTTCCTCCACTGGCCCGCGGGCGGGATCAGCGCGGGTCACGACGTTGACGTAGTCACAGCAAACGTGGATGTGCTGCCGACGCTGATTGAGA
>VYDA01000445.1:0-2860 GCA_009843665.1 Caldilineaceae bacterium SB0675_bin_29
AAGAAGATCTGGCCTCCTGTCATGCTCGTGCCGTGCGTGTGGCGGAAGAGCTGCAGCGCTTGGCAAGCGAGTTCGGGGAGGAAGAAAGCATTGCCGCCGTCAGTCACGGCACATTTTTGGACAGTCTGCTGAAGGCGCTCCTGGGACGGCTGCCGGGCAATGATTTTTACTTCAACCACTACAATACCGGTGTCACGCGGGTCGACTTTTCTCCTACCCGAATGCCGGGGAGACTGACAGTAACTGTTCGCTATACGAATCGGGTTGAGCATCTACCCAACGAACATATGACCTATTGAGAGGAGTCATAATTGGCTGATTCACGCCCTCGCTTGCTTGCAAGCGATTTGGAAGGCGTACTCGTTCCTGAAATCTGGATTGCGTTTGCAGAGAAGACCGGGATAGAGCAGTTGCGCCTGACTACGCGAGACGTTTCCGATTACGATCAGTTGATGCAGATGAGGATGAAGATCCTGAAGGAACGGAATCTTCGCCTGCAGGATATTCAAGAGGTAATTGCGACCATCTCCCCTCTGCCCGGTGCTGGACAGTTCGTCGACTGGGTTCGTGAGCGAGTGCAGTTTATTGTCCTGTCCGACACCTTTTACGAATTCGCCAAGCCTCTGATGGCTCAGCTCGGCTATCCGACAATTTTCTGTCACTCTCTTGAAGTTGATGCGGCCGGCACAATAACCGGCTATCGACTTCGCCTTGAACAGTCGAAGCGGAAGGCGATTTCAGCAATTGGGGATCTCCAGTTCCAGACCCTGGCAATGGGCGATTCCTATAACGACATTGCTATGCTGAAAAGGGCCGATGTGGGGGTCCTCTTCGACCCACCGGTCAACGTGACTGACGACTATCCCGACCTACCAGTAGTCCGAAACTATTGTGAGGCTCGGGCAGTCATAAAGGACTGGCTGCTGGACAGAGGATAGCAGTTGCGTGCTGCACATTCTGCATCGCTGCAATGACTGGTTTTATGGCTAGAGCTCGCGACGGGTCCAGCCAAGCGGCGGTAGATTCCGGCTCGACGGAATTGGCTACCGTCCTTGGCTACATACTGACCGTATCTTATCCTTTACTGGCACTATCTACGGGCGTCCGGGCACTGTTTCAGCTTTTCCTGAAGGAAGGCGTTGTCAATTACCTGGCGCCAACTCTGAGTCTGGCAGCAGCAGTCTGTTACTTGACCGCGACGATTGGTTTCGCCTACCGGAGGCGTTCGGCCTGGCGGCTTTCTGTTGGCGTTCTTCTTTTTGAAACTGCCCTCACATTGGTAGTTGGTTCCCTCAGCCTACTCATACCCGAATCAATAGGAAGGACCGTCTGGCGGCATTTTGGCGCCGATTACGGTTATTTTCCCCTGTTTCAACCGGCAATTGGTCTTGTCTGGCTGTTCTGGCCATCGATAAAGCAGCAATATGGCCTGGACTCGGGCGGCAACCTTGGTGAACGCAACTCAGGCACTTTCGAGGCCGGCGGCTAGATGAATGGCGAGAGCGGGTCGACAGCATCCTCCAGGAGGAGCATAGCTTATCAGGTCCTGCGGAAGGCGTATTCGACAGGACCTCTCAGTCATGAAGGTGATGCAGCCCGGTCGACCGTTCACCGTTACTTCGGGTTCCTGTTCAGAGGTCTGGTCCTCCTGATTGCCTTCGCCATGCTGTTGCCGCTGGCCTATCTGATATACAGAACTGGCGGAGTCGGGTGGAAAGAGGTTTTGGGCTTGTTGGGCCGCACTCGGATGCTGTCCATTATGTGGAACAGCCTGATTCTCGTTTGCGGGGTTACCACTTTGTCACTACTGCTTGCGCTGCCTTTTGCCTGGCTGACAGAAAGGACCGATCTGCCAGGGTGGAGGATCTGGACCGTCCTGGCGATGATGCCGCTGGTGATCCCGAGCTATGTGGGCGGATACACATTGATTGCCATGTTTGGGCCCCGCGGTGTGCTTCAAGAGTTCCTGTCCCCCCTTGGTGTAGAGAGACTCCCTTCGATTTATGGGTTCACCGGAGCGCTGTGGGTCTTGACGCTCTTTACGTATCCCTACATATTCATGAGCATTCGCGCTGCGCTGCACAGGTTCGATCCCTCGGTCGAGGAGGCAGCGCGGTCACTAGGGTACAACGGGTTTCAAACATTTCTTAGAGTGACATTACCAAATCTGCGGCCGGCAATCACCGCAGGTGGCTTGCTTGTGGCTTTGTATACGCTCAGTGATTTTGGTGCAGTTTCGCTGCTGCGATTCAATAGTTTTACGCGGGCCATTTATGTGCAGTACCTGAGCAGCTTCGATCGAAGCGTTGCTTCCCTCCTGTCATTGGCGCTGATAGTGTTTACGATTATACTGTTGCTGCTGGAGAGGAACAGTAGAGGGAGGGGCCGTCCGCGATACTACCGCAGTGGTGCCGGGGTTGCTGCGCCGCGTAAGCGAATTGAGCTTGCCCGCCGGAAGTGGCTGGCGCTTGCTTTCTGCGGGGCAGTCGTTTTGGCTGCACTGGTCCTGCCTACGGGCGTGATTCTGTACTGGCTTCTGCGCGGGGTGTCATCCGGTGAATCGTTAGCGCCGGTCTGGGCGGCCACGCTTAACAGCTTCCGTGCCGGTGCACTGGCCGCAGTAGCCGCAGCGATTTTGGGACTGCCCGTCGCCTTTGCCGCGGTCAGAATGGGTGGACGACTCATGTCGTTTGCTGCGAGGGCTGTTTATTTGGGCTACGGTTTGCCGGGAATCGTTATCGCGCTTAGCTTGGTATTCCTAGGGGCGAACTTTGCTCCATGGCTTTACCAGACGTTGTGGATGCTTGTGTTCGCCTACGTCGTCCGTTTTCTGCCGCAAGCAATGGGGGCGATGCAGATA
>VYDA01000445.1:2870-3822 GCA_009843665.1 Caldilineaceae bacterium SB0675_bin_29
ATGCAGATAAGCCTGCTGCAGATGAATCCCCGCCTGGAAGAAGCAGGACGCAGCCTTGGCTTGGGCAACCGCGCTGTCTTCAGGAGGATTACCGCTCCCATCGTGCGGCCAGGGGTTCTGGCAGGGATGGCTCTCGTTTTCCTGACGACGGTGAAGGAGCTGCCGGCTACTCTGCTTCTGAGCCCGACGGGCTTCTCGACTCTGGCTACGCAGATTTGGTCGGCTACGGACGAAGCCTTTTTTGCGCGTGCCGCCGCTCCCGCGCTCGTTCTCTTGGCGATGTCAGCGTTCAGTGTTTTTCTGGTCCTCATGCAGGAGGAGAGGGAAGTGGTCAGCAGCTGAGGTAGCTTAGCCGCGGCTGAACACATTCGATTGGAGCCATGAGTCGACGGCAAGAGATTCCACCAGGCCTTCACTTGAAGGGCGTTTCCAAGCAGTTTGGCACGGGTGACGCCTCCGTTCTGGCCGTCAACGATGCTTGGTTGACGGTTGACCGGGGAGAGTTTGTTGCTCTGCTGGGCCCTTCAGGGTGCGGAAAGACGACCACATTGCGGCTTATTGCCGGATTCGAACGCGTTGATGCTGGCGCCGTTGAGATTGACGGGACCTTAGTGGCAAGCAGCTCAGTGCACGTGCAACCAGAGAAGCGCCGCATAGGCATGGTTTTCCAGGAATACGCGCTCTTCCCCCACGTCAGTGTCTTGGCAAACATCGAGTTCGGGTTGCGCCGCATGGCGGCGGCGGACAAAAGGGCGCGCACTGGAGAGATCCTTGAGCTAACAGGGTTGGCGGGTTTGGAAGGGCGGATGCCGCATGAACTGAGCGGAGGCCAGCAGCAGAGAGTCGCCCTCGCGAGGGCACTTGCTCCCAATCCGGCCTTGATCTTGATGGACGAACCATTCAGTAATCTGGACGCCGGCCTGCGTGCTCGCGTACGTGCAGAGTTGGGCGA
>VYDA01000521.1 GCA_009843665.1 Caldilineaceae bacterium SB0675_bin_29
CGGCCCTCCCTTGTGGGGGGGCTCCGCCCCCGCAACGCCCCCTCTCCTACAACATCCCTCGCCGACCCGGTGTCGCTATTCGTAACAGGTGCCCAGTCGAACGAGTTTCGCCAAACCCCGTCCCCCCAGTCAAACGTATTCCTCGTAGGTGCCGGCCTTGGGCCTGCCCTCTCACGCCAATGCAGCCTTCCCTCACCTGCCTCCTCAAATGTCCTGTAGGGGCAGGCCTTGTGCCTGCCCTCGCCCGCCAGTACAGCCCTTCCCCACCTGCCAGCTCAAGACTCCTGTAGGGGCAGGCCTTGTGCCTGCCCTGTGCCTCCCCAAACCATCGATAAACAAACTCAACATTCGTTGGCATCAATCTCCCGCCAGACTATTCCCACTCCAATTCTGAGATGCACACCGGCGGTTCCCGAACCATAGCGGAAACCATCCCCTACTGTATACTTGCTATATCTACGACAATGAAGAGTCACAGACCCATCTCTTGAATGAGTAACTCAGGAGCAACGAAAAAATGGAAACTCGCGTAACGAAGTGGGGCAACGACCTGGCCCTGCGCATCCCAAAATCCCTTGCCAATCAGCTTGGTCTCGAACTCAATTCGCTTGTCAGAATGTCACTGCGGGGAGACGCTTTGGTCATCGCACCCGTTCCACCTCCCCGTCTGAAATTGGACGATCTATTGGACCAGGTTACCGCGCAAAACCTGCACGGCGAAGTGGACACCGGGTCTGCCGCTGGCCCTGAGGCATAGTAACGTCGTCCGGCGTCATCCACCGCCGCGGCCACGCCATCCGAATCTGACTTCAATTGCGCAGACGGGACATGGACAGGCGCGTCGCTTGCGAGCTCTTGGAGAGAGAAGGTTGTAGGGAAGGCGTCGTGGAGTATTGTAGTGGGATTCTACGAAGCCTGCCCATCACACTCCTGACAGATCTGGGCAAGACGCGTCGAACCGCCGCTGCCGCTGAGTTCCGTCTCGTAATCGGTCCGCACCCGCCGCCCACTCTCACCGCAAAAGTCGCATCGGCCGTACGCCTGAAAAGGCGTGTACGCCGCCCGCTGCGCCTCCTGCCGGCTGTGCTCCGACAGCGCCGGCGTCGCAAACCGCTCTACGAATCGCCGCACCTGGCTGTCCGTCTCCCTGGCAACCGCCCGCTCGAAGATCGGCATCAGCGCCGGGTCGTCCGGGCAGCCGCCGTCCTCCAACGTATGCCACGCCGCCCGCCGCACCCGTACATCCGCATCCTGCATCAACCGGTACAACGCCTCCCACGCCGCCTCAACCCGCTTGCGCACGTGGCACGGACAAAGATTTTCGGCCGCATGCAGCCGTTCGCCAGGGTCCTCGCTGTAGGCCATTTCAATCAGTCTCTGGACCTCCTCACCCCGCACCCGGTGTTCCCCGCCCTTGAAAGCCGCCTTCTGATGTCGGTTCAGCCCCTTACGTCTGCGTGCCATCTATCTGCTCACCTCCAGAGCCAGCCGTGTAGCCGCCCGCGCCGCCTCCGCCGACTTCTCGCACCAACTGGCCTGCTTCGAAAGTCCCTGCAAAATCAGTTCGTGGACCTCTTCCGGTGAATCCGCCAGCCGCATCAGTTCGAGATCAGGGACGGAGATATTCCCAGCCGCCAGCATCGTGCTGCGTAGCCAGTCCAGCAACCCCCGCCAATAGTCGGAGTTGAAGAGCACCACCGGGAACTGCCTGATCTTTCCGGTCTGGATCAGTGTCAACGCTTCAAACAGCTCATCCAGCGTGCCGAACCCGCCCGGAAAAATGACGAATCCCTGCGAATACTTGACAAAGTTCATCTTGCGCACAAAAAAGTAGCGGAACTCGATCCCTATGTCGACGTACTCATTCACCCCCTGCTCAAAGGGAAGTTCGATACCCAATCCGACCGAGGCGCCCTCCTCTGGCTGCGCCCCCCGGTTCCCGGCCTCCATTATCCCCGGCCCGCCGCCGGTGATAACCGTAAGCCCGGACACCGCCAACAGCCGCGCCGTCTCCACAGCCGCCAGATAGTCAGCATCGTCCGGCCGCGTACGCGCCGAGCCAAAAATCGAGACCGCGGCGCCCAACCCCGCCAGCGTGTCAAACCCCTCCACAAACTCCCCCATAATCCGAAACACACGCCAGGGGTCGCTGTCAGTAAACGTCTCCCCTTCCCCAACCGGGGATTCAAGAATAAATTCGTCTTGGGTCCTCCTCATCCGCATTGCCAATTCTCCAGACTTCTTGCCGTCTATTGCATAAGTGACTGCGTCACTGCGAATCAGACTGCGCTTAGCGCTTGGCACAAACTTGGCCCGCAGATATCCTCAGTACCCCGCATTCACATACTCCTCCTGCGCGCCGGGCCCGAACCCCAACTCAAACCGCCTTTCCCGAAACTCCTCCAGCACACCGCCATACCGGGCATCGTCAATGAAATCCTGCCGCTCTGACGGATCCCTTTCCAGATCGAACAACACCTCCGGCATCTCTTCTCCATAGTACTGGTACTTCAGATCATCCCACTTGATCATTAGATTGCGCCCCCCAAACTGGCTCACGCTCTCATTGCGCCAGTCTGCTCCATCCCCCCGCATCAGCGGCGCCAGACTGCGGCTGTCCAGCCCCTCCGGTATCGGGATCTCGCATAGTTCGCACAGCGTGGCGAACAGGTCGCATAAATTGACGTTCTCATCGACAACCCTTCCCCCGCCAACTGACTTGGGCCAGCGGATGATCAGCGGCACGCGTGCACTGGCCTCAAAAAATTTCTGCTTCTCCCAGATACCGTGCTCGCCTAGCATCTCGCCGTGATCACTGGTGTAGACGATGATCCAGTCGTCGAGGTCCTGCCCCACGTGCTCCAACGCGCGCAACAGCGAGCCGTACATCTCGTCGATCCTCTCGATCATGCCATAGTACCCAGCGACCGCCCGCTGCAACTCCCGCGGTGAGGCATCGACGCCCGGCCGCACCTGCTTCTGGCTCAGAAATGGGTGGTCGAACACCGGCTCATCCAGAAACGGGTCCACCCGGTTCAGGTAGTATGTGAATTTCTCTTCACTCGTGAAATACGGGTAGTGAGGTTGATTCAGGCTGACTTTCAGCAGCAGCGGACGTTCCGGCTGCTGCCGGTCATAGTAGGGATCGGTGAAGTACTGATCAATTAAGTCGAGCGCGCCGGTCAACGCATACTCGTCCTGGACGATGTGGGGAGAGTGGCCCACGCCCGCCCGCAGCACCTCCTTCGTGTCGCTCCATTTCACCGAGGACAACCCCCTCGTGTACCGGGCAAACGAGTCCTCGTCCCGGTCCGCGACAAAATGCGGGCCCACCCGCGTCTCAGACCCGATGCGCTGGCTCCACCCCTGCATCTGGTCCGTCCCCGTGTGATGCAGCTTGCCCGCCGCCGCCGTATGATACGCGTACTGGCTGAAGCGACGGGCAAACGTCATGTGTCCTACAGACAGGTCCTGCGCAAAGACTTCGCAGCCGCACGTGCGCGGAAACTGACCCGACATCATCGCCTGCCGACCCGGTATACAGATCGGCGAAGCCGCGTAAGCGTTTCTGAACACCACGCCCGTCTCCGCCAGACCGTCCAGCGTGGGCGTACGCACGACCGGGTCGCCCTCGTAGCCGGTGATGTCGGCGCGATGCTCGTCGCTCATCAGAAAAAGTATATTTGGTGGCATATCGGGTACCCCTCCGAGAAAAATATGGATGGTCGCGTTCTGCCCGCGCGCCGGGCCGTGCGCCGGATCGGAACATGTGCTGTTACTACTGCTCTGGACCTTCTTGCGG
>VYDA01000641.1:0-1661 GCA_009843665.1 Caldilineaceae bacterium SB0675_bin_29
AAGTATGGCGGCGCTGTTCGCCATACAGGAAGAGATGGGATGTTTGCCGCGACCTGCCTATTTCGCCGGTCATTCGATGGGCGAGTACACGGCCATGGCCGCGGCCGGTTGTATCGGTTTTGCCGACGGGTTGCGGCTTGTGCGTGAGCGGGGCCGCCTGATGAAGGAGGCGGGCGCCAAACAGCCGGGGCGGATGGTGGCTGTGATCGGTCTGGCGGAAAGTGTGGTCGCCGAGATATGCGTAGAGGCGGCTGCGGCGAAAGACGGCGTTGCCCAGATTGCAAACGACAACTGTCCGGGTCAGATCGTGATTTCCGGGGACGAGGACAGCATTGCGACGGCTATGTCCGAGTTGGAAAAGGCAGGGGCACGGAGAGTCGTACCTCTGGCGGTCAGTATTGCGGCCCATTGTCCGCTGATGGAGCCGGCTGCCTCGCAGTTGAAGGCTCGGATCGAAGCAGTTGAGGTTCAGGAGCCGCTGGCGCCCGTGATTGGCAATACCAGCGGGCTCCCTCTCAGCGACGCGGCAGCGATCTGCGAAGAGTTAAATGCGCAGCTGACCGGCAGTGTCAGGTGGACCGACTCGATGAAGCATGCTGTCGACGCAGGTGTCGAGACGGCTGTAGAGGTCGGGCCCGGTTCGGTGCTGACAGGACTGATGAAGCGGATTCAGCGCAGGGGGAAGAGAGTGAATGTGTCGAACGCAGGTGAAGTTCGACGATTTGCCGGTCAGTTCGGTTGAGAATCCAGGCCTGGCACGGTTTGCCGGTGCGACTGTTTCCAGAATGCTTTCATACGTCTGGCAGCTGTACCAACTCCGATCCGGCAGTTTCTGCGCTTCAAGAGTGTGTTTTGCTGTTCCACTTTTTGGCTTACTGTAGTAGAATAGCGGCACGTTCGACACCGCACCAAGGGATTCCATGGACTTTAAAGGCAAGATTGCGCTGGTTACTGGCAGTAGCAGCGGAATCGGAGCGGCCATTGCAAGGGAGCTGGCTGCCGGGGGCGCGCGCGTCGCGTTGCACTACCGCGGCAATGTGGCCGGCGCCGAGGCGACGGCTGGTGAGATTAGAGAGGCCGGCGGCGAATGCGCGGTTTTTCAGGCAGACGTTGGTTGTTTTGACGGGGCCTCCGAGTTGGTGAAGGAGGTCGAAGGGGAGTTGGGCAGAGTTAACATCCTGGTCAACAATGCGGGTACGACGCGTGATGCGCTGATGATGAGCATGAGAGAGGATGGCTGGCGTGCGGTGATCGGCACTAACCTGGACAGCATTTTTCATGTTACGAGGGCCGCGCTGCGGGGCATGATACGGCAGAGGTGGGGGCGCATCATCAACATTTCCAGCGTAGTCGGACTGGCCGGTCAGGCAGGGCAGACGAACTATGCGGCGAGCAAGGCGGGGATGATCGGCCTGTCCAAGAGCCTTGCCCGGGAGGTAGGAAGCAGAGGCATCACGGTGAATGTAGTGGCGCCAGGCTTTGTGCCGACGGCACTGACGGACGTGATGAGCGACGACCAGAAGGAAGAGACGATCACCCGTACACCTCTGGGGCGCTTCGGCGAACCGGAGGAGATTGCCTGGGCAGTGGCGTTTCTTGCGAGTGAGCGTGCCGGATTCATCACGGGGCAGGTGCTTTCTGTAGACGGCGGCCTGGTGATG
>VYDA01000641.1:1671-3790 GCA_009843665.1 Caldilineaceae bacterium SB0675_bin_29
GTTGACATTCACGGAATAATGATAGACCATTCGCAGCAACTCATGGAGCTACCTGCAGCAGCCGATCCGACGATTGCCTGTGAGGATGCATCTGCGCAGGTGGAGAGAAAGACAACACCTCCGCCTTGCTCGGGTGCCCCAAAGTTTACTGCCGGTGCTGGGGAAGTTGATATTGAGGGGTCGGACCAGTGGGGCGGAAGCGGGGAGAAGGTCGTTGGCCGTCCGGCAGAACGGCGACGTGCCCGCCGCACGGCGTTGCAGGTACTGTACGAGGTAGACTGTACGGGCCACCGTCCAGGCATCGCATTGGATTACCGGCAGGCAGAGGAGAAGTACGCAGCGGAGACACTTGCCTTCCTGTACTGGCTGGTGAGCGGAGTCATCCGTTACCGGGCCGACCTGGATGCGTTGATTGGCCGTTATGCTCCGGAGTGGCCGGTAGGCAAGCTGGCAATCGTCGATCGCAACGTACTTCGCCTTTCTATTTTTGAGTTGTCGAGCCCGGATGCTGACGCGCCGCCCAAGGTCGTGATCAACGAGGCGGTGGAACTGGCCAAGACGTTTGGCAGCGACAGCAGCCCGCGATTTATCAACGGTGTCCTGGGCACCGCGCTTCGCGAGATATCCCTGCCACCTGAGCACAGACAAGTGAGCCGGTAACTCCTGGCATGAACAGCATCTTTGGCATTGGCGTCCTCGAATTTGTCTTCATATTGATATTTGCCCTGATCTTTCTTGGCCCGGAAAGGTTGCCCAAGGTAACCAAAGAGGTCTTGTCTTTCATTCGAAAGCTACAGAGGCTTTCGGGAGAGTTGACGCGCCAGGTCAACGAGGAGATAGGTGACCTGCGCGAGCTTGACCCCAGCTATCACATGAAGCAACTGATGGACGAGGAGGAGGAAGAAGAGAAGTCGATCGGCCAGGAAGAAGACAAGACGTCGACCGCCGCGGCGAAACAGACGTCTGCTCCTTCACAGCCTGCCCAAGCTGCGGATGCAGCAGCGGCATCCTCCAGCCAACAGGTTGCCGAGGAGAAGACTTCGCCCCAGCCGGCACTTTCGGATCTGAACTCGGCTGCGTCAGCGAACGGGCGACAGCAGAGCGGGGGAAGCAGCGACAGCAACCTCAAGTCAACTGGAACAGCGATTCCTTCCGCACCTAAAGCAGGCGCGGCCAAGGTAACGACCAAGAGCACGGGTATTGGTACGACACCCAGACGTACTGGGAGTACGCAGAAGCGAGGGGTCAAGACTCTTTCTGAACTGCGAAAGCAACAGCGTGCTAAGAGGCAGTCCAGTGCCAGTGGGTCCGACTCTTCGTATCTGGATGAGCGCAATAAGCGGGCCCAGAGCCGAGCCGAGAACCGTCGTCAGGCTGTGGCGGCGCAGAAGAGCACGAGTGAAGAGGCGGACGGGCTTGAGGATGCCGCGGTTGAACCGGCTGACGAAAGAGAAAATAGTGAACCCACAGCAGTTGCGGAGTTGAGTAGTAACGGCGAAGGTCGTGGAGAGGGCGCTGTTGAGACCGACGTCGTCGCGAGTGAGAACAACACCGGGTCTGACGAGGGGGCAGTCGCTGCGGTTGCGAAGGATGCGCACGGCGAGGGTAACGAGGAGACTCAGCTGTGACTCAGCAGGCTACGCCACTGGGTACCGATCCAATAGATGCCGATCCATTTGACGACAGCCGAATGGGGCTGCTCGAACATCTGGCTGAATTACGCAACCGGATGATATGGATTGTTGGTGCGTTGTTTTTCGGCATTGTCGTTAGCATTGCTTTCGTCGAACCGGTTATTGCCTTCATAACCGAACCTGTTACCAGCGCAGGCGGCTCCGAGACAGATCCAAACAAGCTGATTGCAATCGGTCCCACTGACACAATTTTTGTTTTCTTCAAGGTCATGTTCGTAATGGGCGTGATCGTTGCCATGCCGGTGCTGGTTTACCAGATCATCGCCTTCATTGCGCCAGGACTTTATCCTCACGAAAAGCGAAGTCTTTTCTTGCTCTTGCCCGGAGTTATGGTTCTTTTCTTTGGGGGCGCGGCCTTTGCCAATTTCGTAATGCTGCCGGTGGCGGTCGGCTTTCTGCAGAATTTCCTAGGAGACGTAATTGAC
>VYDA01000453.1 GCA_009843665.1 Caldilineaceae bacterium SB0675_bin_29
ATAGAAGCGCCGGGGAAAGGCGGCGACGTGGATATGCTCCAGCAGGAAGTCCCTTTCGCTCATTCGTTTATGGCGTTCGGCGAGCAGCTGTTGGCCCTGTTCAAAGTCGAGATGCGGGGCGATGATCAGGTAGTCTCTATCGCTGTTCTCCAGCAACAGGTTTTCGATCTGAAGCGGCGGGACACCGATGCTGGACGCGAGCCGCAGGGCAATGTCGCCGAAATCGGCTGGCGAGATGAATTTGGGAGTTGCCGTGATCCGATAGGTGTAGCGGTCGGCGGCGAGCAGATTGCCATCGCGATCGACGATCACCCCCCACGAGGTGGTGTCGTCAACGGTATTGCGCCCAGTCACCACTGGCTGGGGGGGCTCGTATTGCTGCCAGCCCATGACCTGCATATCCAGCAAGCGCAGAACCAGAAGGACCAGGGGGCCGGCCAGCACAACGCCGATGAAGCCGATCCGCCAGATCTTTGAGAGATCGTCTGACACGGAGGGATGTTGGAGATTCTCCTGTTCGAGGGGGGCGCGATCGGACGCCGCCCGATTCAGGGCGCCGCCTTCTGGGCCGCCGCCAACCCCATCATCGGGACCTTGGCGGGAGGCGAATAGAGGTCCGAAACCGTGTCCACGTGCGGGACGATCGGCTCGGTTCCGTGCGCGCATGCGGAATTTCTCCAACTTCAGTGGCCTCAAAGCTCGGGCCAGAAACATTCGTCGCCGCCGACCCCACGTTCGGGCACTTGGCGGCGGCGAGAGGGACGGCGATACAGTCGGCGGCAGTTATCTGGGCTGTTTCAACTGGCCCAGGAAGAAGTCACCGGCCTGTTCAAGCAGCGGTTCGCTCCATTCACGGACAGACTGCCAGCTCTCGTTGATCTGTTGTTGCCAACCGGACAGATACTGCTCGAACTCTGTTACGGGGAGTCCTTCGGTCACAGACCAGAAGGACGGCCCGTCCGCAGAGGGTAGACCCGTCTGGGTGTTAACAGGGGGCCTCGTACTGGGGGCCTGGCGTTCTTGTGCTGCCTCCAGGCTCCCTGCGGCAGCGGCGTAAACTGCTGACTGTTCCCCTGCCTCTGCGGATGGTTGATCAAGGGCGGGGGATTCCACTGACTGCTGATGCAGTTTCCGGTCGCCGTCCGAACCGGTAGTGGCGTCGGAAAGTGCGGGGGCGGCGCCCAGGTTATGCGGATTCGGGACGTAATTGCGTTGCAGCGCGGGACGGAAGTCGAGCTGGACCGCCCGCAGCTGGACGTGTTCGAGAGTTGTACGCTGGCCAATCTGCCACAGCAACTCAGCATTCTTCTGCTCGACGAGGCTGTACTGAACGCGCAGCGCCTCCAACTCTGCGCGGGCCTGCGTAATCCGAAGTGAGGTCCAGACCTGAACAACGGCCAAGCTGCAGACGACTGTCAAGGCCAGCACAAAGAAGAGATATCCCCTCAGCGTTTGCGGCAAGGGAACAATATCATCGAGCCAGACCAGACCACGCAGAACTCGAAAACGGGACAGATTGGATGATTGCATGCTGTCTGGGCCCCAATCTCCCTCTTCCCTCGGTCCTCCCTGGTCGACTGGGCGCCAAACCGGCTCGTCATTGTCACGCTGCGCCCGTGATTGCGAAGGGCGCCCGGCGCGAGGCAGATTTATGGTCGGTGTTGACAATAGATTGATCCTGCAGAAACAATCACACTAGAGGCACACGGGCAAACAGATTAACTACTGTTCGGGCAGTTTTTCGGCGATACGCAGCTTTGCCGAACGACTGCGGGGGTTTTCCCCGATTTCAGCAACTGCGGGCACAATCGGCTTCTTGTTGCAAATCGCCAGGACGGGTACCTGCTCCTGCCCTCCGGCCGGCAAGGTCGGGTCGGGCCGGAATCTGCTGGCGTTGTCACGCATCCACGCCTTGACAAGGCGATCTTCCAGGCTATGGAAGGCGATAATGGCAACGCGTCCGCCTGGCCGCAGCAGTGCTGGGATCTGCGTCATGGCCCGCGTCAGCTGTCCCAGTTCGTCGTTGACCGCGATGCGCAGCGCCTGAAAGGTCCTTGTAGCCGGATGGATTTTCTGTCTGCCGCGCGAGCGCACTGCCCTGGACACGATGTCTGCCAGTTCGGCGGTTGTCGAAACCGGACGACCGGCTACGATGGCACGCGCTATCGAACGGCTGTGTCGTTCCTCTCCGTATTGGTAGAGGATGTCGGCGATCTCCTCCCGACTGCTGCTGTTAATCAACTCGGCTGCGCTGGACCCGGTGGAGGGATCGAAGCGCATATCGAGCGGACCGTCATGCCGAAAAGCAAAGCCCCGGTCCGGTGTATCCAGCTGGAAGCTGCTGAGCCCCAGATCAAGCAGAATGCCGTCAACTTCTGTAAAGCCATGCTCACGGGCGATTCGATCGATCTGATCGAACGGCGTCTGGGCGACAATCAGTCTGCCGGCGCTGACTTCGCCGGTGAAGCGCTTCCGAGCCCGGCGAATGGCTGCGGGGTCAATGTCCAGCCCCAGTACCTGTGCGGCGGCGCCCCCATCTGCACGAGAATCCCGATGCGCCTCCGTGCGCGTGAGGCGCGTCCGTTGCAGCAGAAGCTGGGTATGGCCGCCGCCGCCCAAAGTTCCGTCAATGAAACGTCCGCCTGGCTGGACGTTCAGACCGGTCAGCACTTCATCCGCCAGAACGGGGACATGATGGAGGCCGTCCGGTTCATACGGGGCGCCTGGCATGTCGGAAGCGGGTCGGTGCGGTAGCATGGGATATTCTGCGACCCCATCTGCCGGGCCCCGGCAAGAGCCCGGGGATGGTTCAGACTCCCAGGGCGGCGAAGAGATCCTCTCCGAGCTGCGTAGGCGTGAGCAACTGCTCCTCCCACTGGGCCGGGTCCCAAAGTTCGATATAGGTATTCATCCCGGCGATAATGATTTCGTTCTCGATTCCGGCGAACTCGCGCAGACGCTGGCTGATCAGGATGCGCCCCTGCCGGTCGGGTTTCAGGTCTTCGGCGGCGCTGAACAGCGCGCGGCGCAACTGCGCAGTGCGCGTGTCGATCAGGGGCAGCGCGCTGACGCGGGCGGCGACGTTCTGCCATTCGTCAAGCGGCATCGCCATGAGGCAGCCGCCGGTGGGGTTGCGCGTCACCACGAGACCGGGCATGAGCCGGTGGCGGAATTTGGCAGGAATCGTGACCCGCCCTTTACTGTCCAGGTTGTGACTGAACTCGCCGAGAAACATAATCTTTAGAGTCGTTGCCCTCTGCGCATCCCGTTCGAACCGGAGCGCATCGAACATCTCGCTTCAACGAATGTGACAGGGAGTTTCGACAAGAATCTTGGCGGCGAACGGGTGGCCGGGCGCTCGGTCCGAGATAACTCCGGGATGTAGGGACAGCGCCCCACTTTCTCCCATAATCTCCCCTAGCGAAAACGATAGCACAAAACGTTTTCTGACAAAAACGGGTGCGGACCGACCTGAGAGACGGTTGAGCGTTGATTTTCTGACGGAAAACGGGGCATCCGAATGCTGAAATTCTGCTGTGTTCGTACGCTCTTTTTCGTCGTCGCGCGGCGGCGTTCCGGCCCGCCATGTGGCGCTGTCTCCGCCCCATTGTTATCTGGTGGGGACGTGTTTCTGCCGTTCGGCGGGGCGGCATACGGGGTGCCGAAAACCAGTGGTTTATCATGACGATCGGAAAGAGGCGCGCGGTGAATTCAGGATGGATTTTGTGTGCCGGCTCACAAGGGCGGCGAACTGGCCTTTTATTTTCGTAGGCATATCGTATGGAAA
>VYDA01000579.1 GCA_009843665.1 Caldilineaceae bacterium SB0675_bin_29
CCGTGAGGAGCGGATGTTCTTCGGCGTGTGCGGCGGCATTGGCAAGGCGATCGGGCTGGACGCAAACCTGGTCCGGCTGATCTGGGTTGCGTTTGCGATAGGCAGCGTGGGCACGGGTGTACTGGTCTACGTGCTGACCGGTCTGCTGCTGCCGGAAGAAGAGGGAAGAACGGAGCCGGTCCGTATTCGGGAGCCCCAGGACGTAACGGTTATTGACGGGACCGTTGGTTGAAACAGGACGCGGCAGTACACGTGATGGGGTAGGCGACCCAATCGAGGCAGGGGGCGTGAGCATTGGGCAAGACTGAGAATTTCGTTATCGGCTTGGTCATGGGGGCAGCATTTGGCGCTGTGGCGGCCTACATTTTCGGGCCGTCGCGGGCCACCACTTTCGACTCCCGGTACCAGTCACGTTGGGACCGGGCCATAGCCGAGGGTAAAGAGGCTGAGTCGAAGAAGAAGGCGGAACTGGAAGCGGAACTGGAAGAGACGAAGCGACGCCACACCCCTGGACGAGAGGACTGATTCACCGGAGCGGGCCTGCGCTGCGCGACGCATGGCAGCGGAGGCTCTTGCTCGTCATTGCGGTCATTCGTCTGCGCTCAGCTCTGGCAGGCGGGACAGAAGTGGGTGCTGCGCTGGCTGAGAACCGTGCGGCTGACCGGCGTCCCGCAAGTGAAGCAGGGCTGGCCGCTGCGGCGGAAGACCTGGAACTGTTCCTGAAAGCCGCCCTTTGCTCCCGTAGGGGGCGCGTAGCTCTGAACTGAACTGCCCTGCGCCTCGATTCCCGCCAGCAGGACATCCCGTAAAGCCAAGTAAAGACGTTTTATTTCATCGAGGGTCAGTGAGCCCCCGGCGCGACGGGGATCGATCCCTGCGCGGAACAGGGATTCGTCGGCATAGATGTTTCCCACGCCGGCGAGCACGGCCTGATTCAGCAGCAGGGACTTGATGCTGGCTCGGCGCCCCGCCAGCGATTGGGCCAGAGTCTGGGGGACGAAGTCTTCGCCCAAAGGCTCGGGACCCAGATTCCCGATAACCGTTGCAGAATCCTCAATCAACCAGATGCGCCCAAACTTGCGGGTGTCGCGAAATCTCAGCTGTTCGTTGGTGTCGAGGTCGAACAGAACGTGGGTGTGCTTGTCGACGTGCGTTGGGGTCGCGCCCGCACCGGGCTGTGCGGGAGGGAGAAGGCGCAGCTCGCCGGTCATACGCAGGTGGACAATGAGGGTCTCGCCGCTGTCCAAGCCGAGCAGCATGTATTTTCCACGGCGGCCAAAGGAAGAAAAACGACGTTTTCGGACCAGGTCGGTAAAGCGGGCGGCATCGGGGGCGGCTATGGTGCGGGGCCAGCGGACCTCAGCCTTGAGGACGGTCTTTCCCAACAGGAGAGGTTTAAGGGCGCGAACGTAGGTCTCAACTTCGGGCAGTTCAGGCACGGCTGCTACGGGACCTGGCCCGGCTGAGGAGCCAGAGCACAATGACGGCCAGGACAAGCAGGATACGGGCATACCTGAGAATGTTCACGAGGGGTTGGCCGGCAGTGTCAACGCTCTCGTTGCCGGAGAGCTGCTGCCGGTCAGATTCCCCTGCTGCGGAACTCGTTTCGGGCTGTGCGACTTCGGCGACGGCGGGGGCCTGTTCGGAGCCGGCGGCCTGCTGGTCTTGCTCGCCGGTGCTCATCACGCCAATGACGGCGTCTTCATCGTCCTGCCCGGCACCTTCAGCGGCGATTTGATCATCAGGCTTGGTCCCGTCGACAGTGGTACCGGCCCCCTGAGAGGCGGAGCCACCCACGGCGGTCACCTGTGCCTGCGGCGCTGCGGGGGCGTCTGAAAGCTGCTCGCCGCCGCCAAGCGGGGTCTGCTGCAACTGGGTTTCGGCGACAAAGACGAGGAGCAGCAGAACTGCCGCGAGCGCAGCAGCGTTGCGCAGCGCCAGATCGCCTCCATTGATGAACCTCAAAAAGCGCTGCCAGGCGGTGTCCTGAGGGGCCTGGGTTTCACTTGGAGGAGAGGCATTCAGTTTGGCGAGACTGCGGCGCTCCTGGAGCACGTCCGCGACCTGATCTTCGGTCAGCGTGAAGGAGCGGGGGAGGGGTACGCTGGGCAGATCCTGCAGTAGCTCGACGGTACGGCGCAGCGTATTCACCTCCCAAGCGACCTGTTCACTGGCCGCCATGGCTGCTTCCACACGTTGCCGTTCTTCGGTGGTTACTTCGCCGTCCACGTAAGCTGCAACCAGATCTTCATCGACCGAATTCAGATTTTGAGGATCCATATTTGTTTGCTCTTTGATATCGACGCACCGGCTTGTTTGACCTCTTAGTTGTTCACAGCCTGCCCGCCATTTTGCTTGAGGAAATAGAACCTTCGCGATTGTAGAGCCAATCTGCAGAGGATACAGTTCTCCCCTACTTCAATGAATGACGATAGACAGAGGGCAAAAGTTCCGCGTTCTTGCTCAGATAGTCACGGACTCTGCCGCGGGCTCGATTGATTCTTGATTTGACCGTACCCACGGCGGCGCTTGTGATCTCAGCGATCTCCTCATAGGCATAGCCCTCGACGTCGCGGAGGACGATGGCGGTACGCAGGACTTCGGGTAGGGAAGTGATGGCCGATCCTATCAGGGCCTGAAGCTCGCGGCGTTCCGCATATTCATGCGGTGTTTCGCTGCGGTCGGTCAGCTGGGCGACATAATCTTCTTCCACGGGCAAGTCATCGAGGCTTTCGGTGCGCTTTCGCTGCCGGCTGCGCAGGTGATCGTAGCAGGTATTGACGACGATACGCATGAGCCAACTCTTAAAGCTGCCGCCACGATAGTTGTCAAGCGCGCGATAGGCTTTGATGAAGCTGTCCTGCAGGGCATCGGCAGCTGAATCAGGGTCGTCAAGCAGCCGATAGGCTACGCCGTAGCCGAGCCCCTGGTATTCGATTACGAGCTGGTTGAACGCTTCCAAGTCACCTTGCAGCGCGCGTTGTATGAGATTGTCCTGATCCATGGACAGTCCGCTCAGGCACCTAGACGGGGAACCACGCCGGGCATGGGCGAACGAGGCGTTAAGCCCCGCTCGTTGCTCAGCAGCGCGGTTCGCTTGCAGATAAAGGAAAAGGGGGCAGAAAACCAGCGGCGAACGTATGCGAAAGTGCCGGCCATTTGACTGAATCTGACCCCAACCGCTATAATTTTTTGAGGCCGAAGTGGCGGAATAGGCAGACGCGCACGACTCAAACTCGTGTGGGGAAACCCGTGTGGGTTCGACTCCCACCTTCGGCACCAGTTTGAATTAGGAATTCCCCGCTGGGACAGAGCAGGATTCAGGCAGAGTGTTGCCCTGCCGGCCAAGAAAAAAGCAGGCCCAAGTAAAGGGAACACCGCTTTTGTGACGGTCTGCAAGGGTTGCAGACCGTTTTGTGTCCCGCCGTTTCACACCCTCCAATCTTGATTGGGTTCATTATATCAGGCGCGTGGCCGATTCTCCACCATGCCTATAGCATCCTACCATTCACGTCCCAGAATCTTCAAGAGTGGGAACTGCAGTGGTCAGTGGTTAGTGGTTAGTGGTTAGTGGTTAGTGGACGTTGATGCTGGTTTGACGTGGGATGTGCAGGGCCATAGTAGAGGAAAACCGAGAGGGTACTTAGCTTGTAACTGCTAAGCCATGTTCTGTGTGTGCTGTGTGCGGTCTGTCTGGGGGAATGTACCGTGAGTATTTCTGTAGTCGGCTTGCGATGGTCATAGCGGTGAACGTTGGGTATGTATGGGAGTTGCCTCGCCT
>VYDA01000567.1 GCA_009843665.1 Caldilineaceae bacterium SB0675_bin_29
GGCAAGCATACGTGGACGCTCCGACTCCGAAGCCGGCCACCTAGCCCAGGTCCAGTAGACCCGCGTAGCCGACGACGATGTTCAGCCCCAGTCCCATCATCACGAAAATGAAGACCAGTCCCATGACGGAGTTCTGGAACTGATCAAGGATGAACGGCATCGCGAGAACGCCTAAGCCAAGCAACACACCCACTGCCGTCCTTTCGCGTCCCGGCTTGGACAGGCGCAATGCGAACAGTCCGCTGCCGGTGGCGATCAAGGTGATGAACAGTCGTACCGTCCCTTCATTGGAACCGAAAACGGAAACCCCCGGAAGCCCGAGCCACGCGATGTAGGCAAGCAGGAGGAACGGCAGCGCGACGCCCGTGTAGCGGACAACGTTCACCGTGGTGGTGCCGGAAAAACGGGCAATTGGCCGCGCCGGCTGCGCGGCTTGTAACTGACTGCTTTTGGCACCAGCCACGACCACAGCGGCAAGTAGCCCGGCGCCGCCGAAAAACAGGAACTGAAGAACGAATCTCGCGAATGGTGCTTCGGCTTGCGCTATCTGCCCGGGACTCACGCCAATCAGGGCGGCGAGATTGACGGGAACAATCTTGTCAAAGACAGGCTGGATTGACACGCCGTTTCCAATGGCCGTAGCAGAGGCTCCACTCAGGACGGCGATGAGCAGACCTGTTGTACACCCAGCCAGCAGGCCCTTGAGGACGACAGTTATGCCAGTGATCGAAGTTAGGAAACCCTGGACTCGGGACAATCCTGAAGCGCCCTTCGGGCCGATTTCCCAGCCCGGTTTGTTCTGAAGAGCGGCCGGCAATTCACCGGTTGCGGTTGTGGATAGAACCGCCGATTCGCGACGCAAAGTCAGCCAAAAAAAGAGCGCGGAAATCAGTGCCAGGACCGGCAGGGCCGAGCTGCCTATCTTTCCGGGGACGCCGATTAGGATTAGGTAGGCCAGGAAGGCGAAGGCGACAAGCCCGGTCCGGACGGCCCTGGTCGCGGGTTCCAGTGGCATCAGGCTTTTTTCTCGCTAAGTACTTCACCGAACAGGCCGGTGGGCCGGAAAATCAGAATGAGCACTAGGAGACTGAAGGCGATGACGTCCTTGTATTCGGTTGGAATCCCCAGAGCACTGGGACCGATCGCCTCTATCAGGCCGAGCAAGAGCGCGCCGAACATCGCTCCGGGAATGTTACCAATTCCACCAAGGACGGCAGCGGTAAAGGCTTTGAGTCCTGGGATGAAACCGCTGTTGAATTTCACGACCGTGTTGTGAAAGCCGAGCATGACACCGGCCGCACCGGCCAGCGCCGACCCCAGCATAAAGGTTACGACAATGACGGCGTTGACATCGACACCCATCAGAGAGGCAGTGGATCGGTCTTCAGCTACCGCCCGCATGGCGCGGCCTAACTTTGTTCGCTGGATGATGAAATAGAGGGCCAGCATGAAAAAAATGGAGGTGACGAAGATGATTGCACCCGTGTAAGGAATGAATACATCCCCCAACCGCAGACCTCCGGAGATGAGTGCAGGCTTGCGGTAGCTGTGCGGGCTAACCCCGAAAATCAGAAGGACCGAGTACTGCAGGAAGAGAGACGCACCGATGGCGCTGATGAGCGGTACCAGTCTTGGTGCCTGGCGCAATGGCCGGTAAGCCAGGCGCTCGAGCGTTACACCAATCAGGACCGACGCCGCCATGCCGATGAACATGATCAAGAGCAAGGCAACGACGACCACAGGCCACGGCCCTTCCATCCAACCGCGGGCCTGCGCGAATTGGAGCGCGAAATAGCCGGTTATCCCGCCGATCATCATGACTTCGCCGTGTGCGAAGTTGATCATGAACAGGATGCCGTAGACCAGCGTGTAGCCTAGGGCGACCAGCGCGTAGACACCGCCGAGAACCAGGCCGTTAAGTGCTTGGGAGATCCAGAATGACGCCGGGTATCCCTCTGACAGCCCGACCGTGGTCACCCTCCAGATGACAAGCAGCAGGATAGCGGCGCCAAGAGCCCGGGTGAACTGTTTCAGGGCTGTCCGGCCGTCTGTTCCTGCCGCCTGCGCTGTCGCCGGGCTGGAAGTCATTGTCGCTTTCGAGGAATTGACGGGGAGGTAAACGGAGAGGGAGCTCCGGAGCCCCCTCTCCTAAGTGCCTGGAGTGTTACTCCATACCGAACCCAGATACCTGATTGAAATCGCCTTCGGAGACCTGGAAGATTTGGACACCGCCGGCCCCGCACTCGCCGATGCTGTCGCACTTGATTGTGCCGGTCAAGCCTTCAAACGCATCAACAGAGCGGATGGCCGAGATCAGTTCCTCTCTGTCTATGACGAGGTTGCCGCTGTCGTCGACAGAAGCTACAGCAGCGATTGCAGCGGCGATCAACTTCACCGAGTCGTAGCTCTGACTGTGGAAGGGGCCGAGGTCGTCGGGGCTGACGCCGTACTTCTCCATGTACTTGGCGTCAAACTCCGCGTTCATCTCTTCGGAGTCGGCCCCGGCTACGAATGAAATGTACGTCCCTTCAGCGGCGTCGCCGGCAGCTTCCAGGTACTGCTGCGTGTAGGCGCCGTCAACGCTCATGAATGCTGTGTCCTCCAAGCCGGGAGTCTCTGTCATCTGCTGCGCGATCAGGCCAGCTTCGGTGGAGTAACCGCCGAAGAAGACTCCCTGGGGACCGTCCGCGCCAACCCTGGCCAGCATTGCGCGAAAATCGGTATCGCCCACCTGGACACCTTCAAAACTGGAGACTTCGCCGCCCAGATCCATAACACCGCTCTGGAAGATTTCGGCGAGACCCTTTCCATAATCGGAGTTGTCGTGGACTACAGCGACCTTGGTAAGACCAAGATCATTTACGACAAAGTCGGCGTCGATAGCCCCTTGCAAGGCGTCGCTTAAGGCAACGCGATTGCAGACATCGCATTCGGCAGACGTGATGTCTGGATTGGTGGCGCTGGGGCTGACGAAGGGAATGCGGGCCTCCTGCAGGATCGGCACAAGACCGAAGGTCTCCCCCGAACAGGTTCCACCCGTTACCGCGACAATCGTCTCGTCGGCGGCGAACTTGTTGCCTACGTTGGTACCTTGCGTACCGTCACAGGCGCCGTCTTCGGCCACAAGTTCAAACATGAAGCCCTCAAGGCCCCCCATTGCGTTGAGGTCGTCGATTGCCAGTTCCGCGCCGTGGCGAATGTTCAGACCGGGGTCAGGAATCGGACCGGTCAGCGCAAAGGAGCCGCCGATTCGAATCATTCCTCCCGAAGCGACTACCACCTTGCCGCTCATGTCAGCGGCGGCCTCTTCCATTGGAGCCTCTTCTGCCGGGGCTTCGGCAGCCGGCTGTGCAGCCACGCATGCCGCCAGCATCAGCGCGGCAACCAGAACCAGACTAAGAAATGAAAGTCTCTTTGACATTTGAACCTCCTTGGTCAATTTGCTGTCCACCAGAACAAGAAATTTTCGCGCATTCATGGTCTTTTAAGTGAAATGGGAACTGGAACGTTCCATATGCGGTAGATTCTACATACAATTATAGATTAACGGACTGAAATCGGGCAAGGGCTCATTTCAAAGGGGCGCATCCCAATGTGGGGGCGAATTCTCGTATACCTTCGATAACGACTGAGTCATGTCCAGTTCAGAATCCAATCTCCAGCACAGGAAACGTCGCTGCTCTCGCCTCACTCCTCTTCACTCTCTCCTTGCCTTTGGGCGGGCGGGCCTATTCGGCCCTCCCTTGTGCGGGGGCTCCGCCCCCGCAACGCCCCCTCT
>VYDA01000591.1 GCA_009843665.1 Caldilineaceae bacterium SB0675_bin_29
CTGCACCAAGGTCGACCGCAGCGGCGCCTACGCAGCCCGCTGGGTTGCCAAAAACATTGTCGCTGCCGGCCTCGCCGACCGCTGCGAAATCCAACTCGCATACGCTATTGGCGTGGCCCGGCCACTGAGTGTAAACGTCGAGACCTTCGGTACCGGCAAAGTCAGCGATGGACGGATCGAAAAACTGATCCAGGAACACTTTGACCTCAGGCCCGGCGCAATAATCCGCGACCTCAAACTTCGCCGTCCAATCTACAAGCAGACGGCGGCCTACGGACACTTCGGTCGCGACGACATTTCTTTGCCTTGGGAAGTCACCAACAAGGCACATCTTCTGAAACGGGCCGTCAACTGAGACGGTCGTCACCTATGGAAACTCAGCAACACTCCGGCGGCACGTCGCTATCCCTTCAAGGATTGCCGGCATCATTCTGGTACATCGTGACGGTCTCGACAGGTCTGGCCACTGTAGTCATTATCGTCATGGTCGTCTTGGGCTATCGCGACGGCCTCCGGCGCGGAGAGGCCCAGACGCGGCAACAGGTCGCCATTCTCTTGCAACGCGCTTCCGATATGCTGGACGCCGGAATGGACGAAGAAGCTCGTACAGTCTATGACCGAATCTTGGAGTTCGACCCTACTAACGAGGCCGCCCGCAGCGCCCTCTTGGCAGTGGATCAGGTCGATACAACAGAAGTCGTCCCGGAAAAACAGGCCGAACCCAGCCCGGTTGACATTGAGTGGGCCCGGGCGGTTGCCCTGTTTGACGAGGGCCGCTGGCATGAGGCGATTAAGCGCTTCACACTCGTGCAGTCTACCCAGCCCGATTACAGGAGAGAGGAGTTGGAACAGAGGCTGTTTGTCTCCTACGTCGAGCTAGCGAGAGCCGTAATCGCCGAAGGGAGGCAGGAGGAGGCGGCAGTGCAGCTATTCGACAAGGCTCTGGAACTGCAGCCGAATGATACAATTGTCAGGGAAGAACGTTTCATGACCGCCCACTACGTCGACGTCAATACCTACTGGGGCGCCGACTGGTCGCGCGTCATCGGTCTCCTCGTAGAACTCTACCGCGTCGATCCCGACTACCGGAACGTACGCTACCTTCTGCAGAGAGCGCATGTCGAGCAGGGCGAAGTATTTGCTCACGGCGAAGAGTGGTGTGCCGCCGCCGCCTCATATACCAGCGCTATCGCCGTGCTTGACTGGCTGGACCTGCGAGGAAGACGCGACGAGCTGACCGCCCTGTGCAGAAACTCAAGCGGCGGATAGGTTTTCGTCGTCCAGCCAGAATGGTCTCCGGCGCATCTTCGAAGAACCGCCCACACACGTTTTTGACCGGTCCTCAATTCAGGCGGGCTTCAAGTAGGTGCCATACTTCCAGCCCGTGATATTCTTGCCAACGCCCTAAGGCAAGAATTGATTTCTCAGCCGTGCTGGTCTATAATCGTAACCTGCACAACCGGGGAGTAGCGCAGTCTGGCAGCGCACAGCGTTTGGGACGCTGGGGTCGGAGGTTCAAATCCTCTCTCCCCGACTTGCGGGTATAGCTCAATGGTAGAGCGCCGGCCTTCCAAGCCGACGATGCGGGTTCGATCCCCGCTACCCGCTCTCAGCCCTTCGTCTCAAAGTTGGATCGGTAGCTCAATGGCAGAGCAAGGAGCTCATAACTCCTGGGTTACAGGTTCGAGTCCTGTCCGATCCACTCCCCTCCTTCTTCTTTTTCCCGCGAATAGCCTGAATTACCTCCGGCAGGAGGTCTGCACTTTTTGGCCTGCCTACCATCATCGTACTGCGCTGCGTGACAGAAAACTGCTCGCCGCGCACGCTCCTCTCATTTATGAAACTCCTATTGGAACCAGATTGGGATTGTGTCGTTTATGCTATAATGCGCCGCGTCTGAATTGACCGCGTTCCGACCGGCCAGTTGGTGAATGCATCTGCGAGAAATCACATGAATCCAGAAATAGTGGCTGAAGTGGGGAACGAGGATGCCCCCGAGTCATTCCGCAGCGGATTTATCGCCGTAATTGGACGTCCCAATGTCGGGAAGTCTACTCTGCTGAATCAGGTACTCGGGCAGAAAATCGCAATCACGAGCGACAAACCCCAGACCACCCGCGACCAGATCCTTGGCATTCGCACTGACGGCGACGCACAGCTCATCTTCCTCGATACACCGGGCATCCATCAACCCCGAAACAGGCTTGGCAAACACATGGTCAACGTCGCCGAACAGGCAATCGCCAGCGATTCTGACGTCATCTTGTGGTTGGTGGACATTAGCGCGCCCCCCTCCGACGAAGACCATTACATCGTCGAGCGACTTAGGGAGCTGCTGGATTTCGCCGGCGAGTTGCCCTTCCTGCTGCTCATCGCAAACAAGGTAGACAGCATTGGTACTGTCAATGTCGAAGATCGAATAAGAGAGTATGTGGGGCTCCTCGGCTGGCTCACCGGCACCAGCGGCGGGCAGAAATCCATCCCCGTGAGAACCTTGAGCGCAGCAACCGGAGATGGCGTGGATGCTCTTGTCGCCTCACTGGCCGAGTTGGTTCCTCCCGGCCCTCTTTACTATCCAAGCGAACAGGTCACCGACCTGTCGATGAGGTTCATAGCCGCCGAAATCGTTCGCGAAAAAGCGCTCCAGCTCCTGCGGCAAGAAATCCCACACAGCCTCGCAGTCTCAGTAACCGAGTGGAACGAGCGCAGCCCGGAGATGACCCACATCGCCGCCACACTTTACGTTGAGAGGCACAGCCAGAAGGGCATCGTACTCGGCGGCAAGGGCTCCATGATTAAGGAAATTGGGCAAGCCGCCCGACCTGAAATCGAAGAAATGGTCGGCACCCGCGTCTACCTGGAACTCTGGGTAAAGGTTCTTCAGAAGTGGCGCCGCAAAGAGAATCTCTTACGGCGGCTGGGATATCATTTGTAGTGGCTGGAAGGAATCTGACAGGTGACATTCGGAATGATGGCATCACCGCAATACGCCTGGCCTCTCCCCCTTTCGCCGCCTTGAGCCGCCGCCCTATGCTTTGGATGCCCTGCGCGCGCTGTGATATGATCGGCCCATGTTCGCACCGATGTTGTTCCAAGGTTTTCCATGAATCCACATACGATTCGCGTTCTCGAATACGATAAGATTCTGAACAGGCTGGCCGCGTTTTGCGCCTTCGACGGCGGGGGCGAACTGGCCACTTCACTCCTGCCCAGCGACGACCTGCGCACCATCAACGACTGGATGGAGCAGACGAGCGAGGCCTGCCGCCTGCTTGACCAGAAGACTGACATCTACTTTGGGGGTGTCTACGACCTGCGCGCGCTCGTCGCAAGGTCCGAGCGCGGGAGTATACTGGTTCCGACCGAGCTGGTAGAAATCCGTACCACGCTGATGCGAGCCCGAACACTTCGCAACACCTTGACCCGCCTCAGCCGCCAGTTTCCCCGTCTCGCCGACATTGCTTTTTCCATCGAGCCTTGTGAGCACGTCATCGGCGAAATCAGCCGCTGCATCAATGACCGTGCCGAGGTCGTCGACAGTGCATCTTCGGATCTGGGCCGGATCCGGTCCCAGTTACGCGTCGCCCAGGACAGGCTTCTCAGCACGCTTGACAGGCTCGTTCAGAATACGGAAATCATCCCGTTTCTGCAGGAGTCCATTGTTACGCAACGCCAGGGCCGCTATGTTATACCCGTGCGCTCAGAATACAAGGCGCAGGTACAAGGCATAGTGCACGACCAGTCGGCAAGCGGCGCCACATTCTTCATCGAAC
>VYDA01000351.1 GCA_009843665.1 Caldilineaceae bacterium SB0675_bin_29
GTTAAGCCAGGAGCGGGTCTTGTTTGGCAAGATCGCCATCATCGAAAACTACGACATAAGTGTCGCTCGTCACCTGGTCGGCGGTGTGGACGTCTGGCTGAATACCCCTCGTCGACCCCTTGAGGCCAGCGGAACAAGCGGTCAGAAAGCAGCAATAAATGGGGCGCCCAATTTCAGTGTTCTAGACGGGTGGTGGCGCGAGGGCTACGATGCCGAAAACGGGTGGGCGATAGGAGAAGAACGGGAATACAAAGACGAGGAAACTCAAGACGAGGCCGATGCATTGAGCCTATACACGATTCTGGAAGATGAGATCGTGCCAGAGTACTATGATCATCGTTCTATGTGGACTTCACGGATGCGGAAGGCGATTAGGTCCTGCGGCCCACAGTTTAGCATGCGCCGGATGCTGGCAGAGTACACCCGGTCGCTCTACGTTCCGGCGATGTCCAGCAGCCGTTCCTACTGCGAAAACTTTGGGGAATCTGCACGCAATTTGTCGCACTGGAAGCAATACGTACGCAATGAGTGGCAGACAGTTTCTGTGGAAGTGCCGGAACTTCCTCCTCCGCAGGCAATGACTGGTGACCCAATAGAGATAGAGGCCCAAGTCTGGCCGGGAAGGCTCTCTGCCAGTGACATTGCCGTGGAACTGGTTACATTCGCCGCCCCCGACGGCGAGGAGGCAGCGGCACCGCATTCGGAGGAGCAGCAACCGGTCGCTCTGCAGTCATTTGCCATGCAAGCGGTCAAGCCCACGTCGCAGGAGCCCGGACACGATGCTCACGATCACAGTATCCGATACCGAGGGAAATTCGTTCCGGAGGAAACTGGAAAGTACAGTATCGGTGTACGAGCGCGGCCCCATCACCCCGCCCTCATTCATCCACTCGAATTGGGATTGAGCGTCTGGGCTTAGTCATTGGACGGTAGTTAGCAGTGGACCGCACATGTTTGTGTTCAAGGGAGACACAAGGGTCAAGGAGGCACCGATGCGCATTTTAATCACTGGAGGAACAGGTCTGATAGGATCTGCCCTGGCGAGAAGTCTGGTCGATAGAGGATACGAAGTTACAATATTGACAAGGTCTCCTGGACGCCAGCGGGCCCGAGCGAAGGGAGCCGTCAAGTTCGAAGAGTGGGACGGAGAGACTGTAGCCGACTGGGGTCATTTGGCGTCCGAAGTGGATGCTATCGTTAATCTTGCAGGTGCGGGGATTGCCGAGGGCCGCTGGACTTCGGCTCGCAAAGAGGAGATAAGGGAGAGTCGAATCAAATCAGGTCAGGCGCTCGTGTCAGCAATTCGAGATTCAGAATCTCCTCCCAAGGTGCTGATTCAGTCGTCGGCAGTGGGGTATTACGGGCCCTGCGATGACCAGGCCATTACCGAGGAAGCCTCACCGGGGTCAGATTTTCTGGCAGGTGTCTGCGTAGATTGGGAGGCGTCGACGGAGCCGATAGAGTCACTGGGCGTACGGCGCGTTGTCATTCGGACGGGCGTCGTGCTCAGTGGAGACGGTGGCGCCCTGCCAAGAATGGCGCTGCCCTTTCGACTGTTTGCCGGTGGATCGCTGGGCAGCGGGAGACAGTACTTTCCCTGGATTCATATTGACGACGAATTAGCCGCCATTCAGTTCCTGCTGGAAAACGATGAGGCATCCGGACCGTTCAATCTCGCAGCGCCCAATCCTCCGACCAACAGAGAGTTCGTGCGCCACCTTGGGCGAGTAATGGGAAGACCTTCGCTGATGCCGACACCGTCAATTGCCCTGCGAGCCATTTTCGGTGAGATGTCAACCGTGTTGCTGGATGGGCAGAGGGCCGTCCCTTCCCGATTGCAAGAAGCCGGCTATGAGTTCACATTTGCTGATCCCGTTGCCGCACTGCGTGACTTGCTGTAAAATGAACTCTTGACGCGAAGATGAATCTTGATACTGTTTGCGGTAAGTCGCGTTTGCCTGGCATGCAAATTGCCTATGAGTTGACTCTGTATGCTGAAACCTGTGGCTGAGCAGCCTGGAAAAGTACAACACTTAGAGAAAGGCAGCGAGGAGAGTTCCCGATTCCGAGGCATCTCCAGGCTCTCGTCCTCTGCGGTTCTATGGGCCGGTATAGCGTTCAGTGGGCTATTTACTCTTCTGATCTGGGCGCTGGATTATCGCC
This sequence comes from Caldilineaceae bacterium SB0675_bin_29, assembly GCA_009843665.1. Taxonomy (GTDB): domain Bacteria; phylum Chloroflexota; class Anaerolineae; order Caldilineales; family Caldilineaceae; genus Bin5. Next base: position 2,164 of record VYDA01000351.1, read on the forward strand.
TGGCGGGCATTGAGCTGCTGCCGGATACCGGCTACGCCTGGTACTACTGGAAACTTCCTGCCCCAACTTTCTGGACGCGGGCGACCTCCTGGGGATTCTACCTTGCCCATCAGCTAGTTATCTGGGTGATCATCTACTATGCTCAAGTTCTTAGCAAACATCGCTATACGAACTGTTTGCATAGGGTAAATGTTTGGGCGCTGACTGCCAACGCCTTTTTCATCTTCCTTCATCTGATCCAGACGCACCTCTGGTATGACGGGCTTGCCCAGGATACCCCTGTTTCCAGTAGCCAGGGCGCCGTCATTGTGATGCTCGTCTGGATCCTGCTGATGGAGAACAATCGCCGAGGCCAGTTTTTCGGCAAGAAGGTTCCGTTCTCAAAGGAAGTCATTCGCTTTGCCCGCACGTATCACGGTTACTTCTTCGCCTGGGCCATCATTTACACCTTCTGGTTTCACCCCATGGTGTCTACTTCCGGTCATCTGATCGGATTCTTCTACATGTTCCTGCTGTTGCTGCAAGGCAGCCTTTTCTATACACGCATACACACGAACCGGTGGTGGACCTTTGCACTGGAGTTTACCGTGTTGGTTCACGGGACTCTTGTTGCCGTAATGCAAGGCAACGGCCTCTGGCCTATGTTTCTATTCGGATTTGCGGGCATCCTCGTTGTTACACAGATGTATGGATTGGGCCTGTCTCTGCCGAGTCGCCTGCTCATTCTTGGCGGGTTCGTGGGCTCGGCCCTGTTCGTGTACGGTAATGTGGGCTGGCACAGGCTCAACGAAATCGTACGCATTCCTCTCATCGAGTACGGGTCCATGTTTGTCCTGGCCGGTCTGTTCTGGCTGGGACTGCGGATCGCGCGGACAGTAAGGCAAATCAGGCACGCGTAGCAGGTCCGGGCAACCCCTTCTTGCCATACCGAACATGAGCAACCTTCAGCCGGATCTGTCAACGGGCTTCGAACCATCCGACGAACCTGAGCGCCGCTCAATTCACGAAGCCAAACCTCGCAAGTGGCAGATATGGTTGCTAGCCTGCCGCCTCAGGACTCTCCCGGATGCCATCGCACCGGTTCTGGTTGGGACCTCGCTCGCCTGGGCTGACGGGAAGTTTTCACTGGTGCCGGCACTGGCCGCTGCCGCTGGCGCACTCCTTCTCCAGATTCTTTCGAATTTCGCCAACGACTATTTTGATTTCGTGAAGGGAGTTGATACGCGGGAGCGCGTGGGTCCAACCCGTGTGATGGCGGCCGGCCTCCTGACTGCCCAGGAACTGCGTCTGGGTATGGCCGCAGTAATCGCCCTGGCGATTCTGGACGGCGTCTACCTGACTCTTGTTGGCGGCTGGCCGATCCTGGCTGTAGGCGCGGCGTCTATTTTCGCCGCCCTGCTTTACACGGGAGGGCCGTTTCCCTTCGGCTACTTTGGACTGGGAGATCTGTTCGTTTTCATCTTTTTCGGTCTTACCGCTGTGGGTGGAACTTACTTTGTGCAGGCCGGAACCTTGCCTGTAGCCACCCTTGTTGCAGCCGCCCCGGTAGGCTTTCTGATCACCGCCATCCTCGTCGTTAACAATCTGCGAGATATCGAGACC
>VYDA01000101.1 GCA_009843665.1 Caldilineaceae bacterium SB0675_bin_29
CGCCCAGCCCCTTCGAGCCCGCCTGCGAGAGCTTTTCCACCTCGCCCCGGTCCACATTGACCGAGGTATTCTGCCCCACACTGATATAGGCTTCCGCCTCCACACCCCGCTCAACCGCCCCCGCAACCACGTCCTTAGCAAACTCAAGATAGTCCACGTCTATGCTCCCACTCCCGCCCCCAAAGGGCGCAGCCTGCTCTAAAGTCTCAAGACTCTCCCAACTGACCACTGACTACTGCCCTTTCACTCCGTGCCGCCAACCGTCAGCTTCGGCACGCGCACCGTCGGCTGGCCGACGCTCACACGCGCCCACTGCCCCTTGCCGCACATGCCCCGCCCCGGATCCAGCGCCATGTCCGTGCCGATCATGTCCATCAGCCGCAGCGTCTCCGGCCCGTTGCCCACCAGCGTCGCGCCCCGCACAGGCGCCGTCAGCTTGCCGTCCTCGATCAGCCATCCCTCAGTGACAGTGAACACGTAATCGCCGCGTCCAATCTCCACCTGGCCGCCGCCCAGTCTCTTGGCATACAGCCCCTTCTTCACCGACCCGATGATCTCCTCCGGGTCGTGCGGGCCCGCGTCAATATAAGTATTCGTCATGCGCGGCATCGGCATGTCTCGGAAAGTCTGACGCCTCCCGTTGCCCGTCGACTCGCGGCCGGCCCGCCGCGCCTCCGTCAAATCCCACATATACTCCTTCAGAATGCCGTTCTCGATCAACACGGTCCGGTTCGTCGCCGCGCCCTCATCGTCAAAGCGCATCGTCCCCCGCCGGCCCGGGATAGTACCGTCGTCGTAGGCGGTCAGAAAATCCGGGCCCACCTTCTCGCCCACCAGCCCTGTGTAGGCCGAAGCGCCCTTCGTGATAAAGTCCGCCTCCATACAGTGGCCGCAGGCCTCATGGAAAAGGACGCCCCCCCAGCCATTGTTGATCACAACCGGCATCTCACCTGCCGGCGCCGGCCTCGCGTCCAACATCAGCAGCGCCGTGTCAGCCGCCGCAGGCATCATCTGCACCGGATCGCGGTCGTCGAAAAACTCCAAACCGATCTGCCCGCCGACCCCCGTCATGCTGGATGTGCGCACATCTCCCTTCTGCGCCGCCACCTGCCCCTGAAACTCGAGAAAGGCGCGGTCATCCTCCGCCCAGACACCCTCGGAGTTATAAACCCAGACCCGCCTCCGCGTCTCCGTATACCCGCACTGCACGCTGACGATATGCGGGCTGTGCTGCCGCGTGACCTCGTCCATCTCCCGCAGAATGCCGGCCTTCTCCTGCGTCGACATCTCCTCGAATGGGCGCTTGATCCGGGACACGACAGGGCTCTCCCGCTTCGTCAGATCTGCGCACACCTGCGCATTGTTCGCGTTCTCCGCCGCGGCCGCTGCAACCCCGGCCGCCTCGATCAGCGACTCCTCCTTCAAATCATCGGTGTAAGCGTAGGCCGCGTTGTTCCCATAAAAGACCCGCACGCCGCCCCCGATGTCATTGCCTTGCGTCGCCTTTTCCAGACGGCCCTCGTCCAGCGTCAACGAAAGACTCTCCTTGTTCTCCAGATACACTTCTGCCAGGTCGGCGCCCTTCGTGAGCCCGGCGTCCAACACCCGTCGGATCGATTCAGTCGGAAGCATAGGTTCTCCTCTATCTGTTCTCTAATCGCTCTTGCAGGCTACTGAGGGTCACGCACCAGGCCCGTTCGTCAGGCCGGCAACTATCCGATGGCATCCAGCCGCTGCACATCCTCTTCGTCCAGCGCCAGCGTCAGCGCCTCCATGTTCTGCCGCAAATGGTCCCGATTGGTCGACATCGGAATCGTCACCACCTGCGGCTGCCGCGTCAGCCACCGGATCGCGACCTGCGCCGCCGAAGCGCCGTGCTTGCGCGCCACCGCCTGCACCGTCTCGTTCTGCATCACGCCGTCCTTCAGCGGACAGTACGCCGTGAGCACGACACTGTTCTCCTGGCAGTAGCGCAGCAGCCCGTCCTCCTCCGGCTCCCGCGTGTACAGATTGTATCGCACTTGGTTAGTCACGACCGGCGTCTCGCACAGCGCCTCCGCCTCGCGCAGCAATGCAACGTCAAAATTACTCACGCCGACCCGCTTCACCCGGCCCTCTGCCACCACTCGATTCAGTGCTCGAAACGACTCCGCCAGCGGCACGTTCGGATTCGGCCAGTGGATGAGGTACATATCGGCATACTCCGTCTGCAACCGCTCCAAGCTGCCGTCCAGCGCCCGCAAAAGATCGTCGTAACGCACGTTGTCGGCCAGTACCTTGGTCGTCAGGAATATCTCCTCACGCGCGAACTCTTGCATCGCCCGCCCCACCAGCTCCTCGCAGTGACCGACACCGTACATCTCCGCCGTGTCAATATGCGTATACCCCATCTCGATCGCATCATGGATGATGGCCGTCATCTCCTCATCCCGCGAATAGTCGCGGCTGCGCCCGCCACCCATCTGCCAGGTCCCCAATCCGAGTACGGGAAGACTTCCCCCGTCATTGAGCTTCAAAGACTCCATGGCTGTTCGTCCTCCTCGTCCTTCCCGTCTATTCTTCCCTTAGTGGGAAAAAAGGTTTCTATGCCTGACCCACCGCCCCAAGGCAAGGTCCATCAAAAGAGTATACGCCATTGCGCGCAGATCCTGAACTCCCCACCGGAACGGGACCATTCCAGTTAGCTGTCCCCTTGCTCTCTGACCATCTGTGCCCGCAAAAAGATCGCTCCACAGGCCAAATGCCATCGTATGCTATCCTGAAAATCCCTTTCAATCCTTCATTTCCTGATTCGGACAACGACCGCCACTGTCCAAAGACCCCTCAAACGACTCACGCCCGGTTTTGACATCTGGGCCCACCAGTTGTACAACGAACTACGTTGGCACGGGTCCCGAGCAGCATGGAGCTGCCGCCGGTAGTATCAAGGAATAGGGCTCGCTTTACAGCCGAAAATAGCGCGCAAGACTCGTTCCCTTGGAGTATCGCCCAATGCCTGAAAATCAGTCAGCGCCTTCCTTGCGCGCCGCCCGCATCCTTATCATCGGCCTGAGCGCCGTGATTGTAGTGTTGGCCCTGGCCCTCGTAACCATTACCATCGGCCGCTCCTCAACACCTTCCGCTGACGACCTCGCCGCCCCCGTCAACGCCTTGACCGACAGTGACGACGATTGTGTAACCTGCCATCGCCTCCAGACGCCGGGTATCGTGGAACAATACGGGCTCAGTACGATGGCTGCCGCCGGCGTATCCTGCCAGGACTGTCATGTTGTTGACGAAGGCTACCCCGGCTCCGTACCGCACGAAGGTCTCTACGTCCTGAACCAGCCCACAACCGCAATCTGCCAGACTTGCCACGTCCAGGAGGTCGCTCAGTTCAATCAGAGCCGCCACGGGCTGCCCGCCTACGTGGCCTATGCCGGTGAAGAAACACTTACCGCGGCCCAGATGGAACTCTACGCCTCCATCCCCGAAAGCGGAAACGATCCCGAGGCCACGCGCGCTCGCAATGCCCTCCACGAGCTGGAAGGCGAAGCGATCACCCGTTTCGCCTGCGAAGGCTGCCATGACATCGGCAAACCGGCAGCCGACGGCTCCGTCGGCCAGTGTACCGACTGCCACCTGCGCCATGAGTTCAGCCTGGAACAGGTCCGCAAACCTGAAACGTGCAACTACTGCCACATCGGCCCCGACCACCCCCAATGGGAAATCTACCAGGAATCCCCCCACGGCATCGCCTACGCCACCGGGGGCGACGAATGG
>VYDA01000477.1 GCA_009843665.1 Caldilineaceae bacterium SB0675_bin_29
GTATGGCATTCATTTTACAGCTTTTGTATATCGAAGTTGCCCAGATATTTTTCTCCCGTTGCGGAGTATGGATGGGAAGCGGGAGACGCCGACAAAGACTACTCGCTTAACGAATCCTTGTCATTCTACCTACCTGCCAAAGAATTAGTAAGCAGCATGGGCTTGAGAAGGACTGCCGGTGACAATGGATCTTGGGAGAATGACGATGGTATGATCTTTAGAGATCCCAGTCTGATGGAGAAGGGGCCAAGCTATGCACTGATCAGAAGCCAACAATTGGATGAATGGTTGAACAGTGAAGACTTAGAGATCCTGTGGCTGATTGGTGGTGAAAAGCAGTTGTTCTCGCACAATAATGACAGATTTTATGGACGCTTAACGTTCAGCGCGATGTACAGGTTGGTTGACGGCGTGCCTGAAGGAGGCATATTCAAGTGTAGGAGAACCGAACCTCGGGATGATTATAGTCTTTGAGCTCGGCACCAAAGAGGCGCCACAAACTGTGATTTAGAGTGGAGAAGCCCGAGGAGTAGTTGTAAGCAATGAATCGAACACCAAGAAACAATAAGACTCCGTACCATCCAAGCTATCCTACGCCTTTACGCAAGAACTATATATCTGAGTGCCCAGATACTGCGGGGCTACGCTTTCTTGTGGAAAGCACTTTTTGTTAGGTGTAAAGTGGCGATCATCGCAAAAGACACAAGAGAGGAAAGCCAAAACACTTCGGAATAGATATAGACAAGGAATATTACTACTGAATTTTGAAATATTAGTACCCATGCCTGCCAAGGCATTGAGTAATTCTTCAAGAACCACACTAAAGGTTGTGAAAGCACATAAAGCCCGACCAGTATAGTAAATATGTCAGCAATGTAACTGGCGTCTTCGCGTGGCAGCAGTTGTTCGATTCCCATCTCGTCTTTCCTATACTCGTTTGGGCAAAGCTATGTGCCACCGGAGTACCCACGATGCAAGCGGGGCGATAGTACGATGTTATAATAGAAAATTGACAGGGCGATAGGGGCTGAAGAACACAAAAGAACGTCCCCTATCACCCTGCCATCCCGCACGTTACCTAACGGGGCGGAAGCGTGTCAAATCGGGGCTAATGGACACGAAAATGCTTGTCGAGGTCAAGAGGAGGGTCTCCAGTAGGGGCAACTCGAAGTGGGTTCCCCTTTTCTATAGAGAGCAAGTCTGCTTTTGCCTTTAGCACCTCTCTCAACAACACAGACAGATCAATGACAGGGTCATCCAAATTAACAGATTGACCTATTTCGCAATTGGGATGAGGACAGTACACAAAGACTACATTTGTTCCTCTCCGTTGAATTACTGCCTCTGTCCCATACTTCCTGCACAATACTTCCCGTTTCGCATTACTCATTACCACTCCTATTTTCAATTTCAAGAACTTCGGGGCACGGTTTTGCTTTCGTATTATGACACAAATGAGCGCATTTGCCAGAATTTGACACGTAACGCGTCGATCTGCTCCCCAAAGCGGGTCCAGGTAATGTGTTAGTATTGGGCCTTACAAAGGGAAAAGATGGCCAAAAGGCAACTCGCTTGCTGCCTACCCTGCTACATTGGAACGAAGACTACCCGGCCGAAAGCCGGTGGTCTGGTGCCCTTTGTCCCATTACTCCCTATTGTATTAAATAAATATAATTATATTTTTTAAGCCGGTCACCCCAGCCTGTAACGTGCAGAAGCAAGCGTTCGCCGAATTTCATAAGACATCCTCACGCTCTGTCTCTTCAAAGCCGGCCCGAACTCTTTCCCCGGCTCCAGCAGGTGGACTGTCGATTGCGCCTGCGCCTAGTTTTCTGAACACTGATCTTACGGGACCTGTAGAATGGCAGGACGGCCGGGCGGGCCGCGGAAGAGGCAGCCAGGTCTTATCCTCTAGCTCTTGGCCGCCGCCATTCCCTAAAATCACAGCCCGATCTCCGATGAATCTGCCGTAGTCCTCGCTGCAGCCAGAGTCGTCCGTGCCGGAGAGCCCCAAAAGCTTGTCAACACGACTGACTTGCCGGCCCTCAAGAGGAAGGATCTTCGCGGCGCCATGGCCCTGCCCAAACCCATGTACAACACGGACAAATGACCTGGATCCGCTCTAAAACGCCCAAAAACATGACTTTGAGCGGACAAAGCGGACATATTTTTATGAACATATTCATAAAAATACACCGTCGTCATCGGCATTCTTCGCCTTTTCCCAAAGGAAGTTCTATTTGAATCCACGAATTTTCGCGCCGTCTACAGAGCAGGAATGCAGAAGCGCAGCCTGCGTCCGCAATACTTGCAAACTCAGATTCTCATTTGGGATCCACCTTGGGAGTCGTTGACACTTCCATAAGGCAGGCAAGATCCGCGCAGTCGACAGCGGGAAAGTAGAGGTTCAAACGGCATCTGGCCGCGAGCCAGAGGTCCCATCCGTTCGCCTCTTCTCGGCTGCGCTTATCAAATAATTCTTATGTTATTAAGTTGCTATGATCATCGGAATTTTTTCATGCAAACTCTCGTGAACGCTCGTGGATCTCTCGTGCAACTCTCGTACGAGCGCTCATCGTGCTCTGACCGAAACCTGCAGCATCCGTCTGGATCCACCTCATCTTCCCGTTTCGTGGTCCAAAGATCGGGGCACAACACACCCTACCCGAACACTGCGCCCGGCTTCGAAGGCCGCCTCGTCAAAGACGATTGCTGCTCCGGTGGCCAGTTGTCGATGGCTGCCATTGACGACAGATTACCCTGCAACGCGCGCAGGGCCAGAGCCGAAAGGAAAAAGAGTGCGGACTTGCGAGAATGAAGGGCCGATGAGATAATTGACCCTCAAGAGGAGTCCTATGCATCAGTGCGATGTCGACCAGTTGGAGAGGTACGGAATCAAGTACCTTTACCACATGACCCACATTGATAATCTCGATAGCATTGCCAAGTCAGGACTGACAACGCACAATCTGGCCCATGTAAGACACCATCCCCGCGACATCTCGGATCCTGATGTACAAAGGAGACGACGATGGCGACGTGACCCCATCAACAAAAGAGCTTTACACGATTACGTTGCGTTGTACTTCCGAGCAAGGAACCCAATGCTGTCCCGACGTAGGGACAAGCAAGATAACTTGGCTATTTTATACATCTCCAACAGGGTAATGTTTTCCCCAGGAACAATCTTTACCGACGGTAACGCGGCGGCAACAGATACGAAGTTCTACGATAAAATCGCTGACTTAAGCAAACTTGATTGGGAATGTCTAAAAGCGCAGTATTGGAACAATTTTGAGGATGGAGCACGTAAGCGGTGCGCGGAGGTTCTTGTGCCAGAGTCAATCGCTCCCAAGTTGATTGAGAACATTGTAGTCTACAACCAGCCTGCGCACGATGTAGTTCAGGTTGCAATGCCAGAGGTTGAAATCCGGGTACGCCCAGGGTGGTTTTTCTAAAATGTTACGTATTATTAGGGGCAATATATTCAATAGCCAGTGTCAGACTCTGGTTAACACAGTCAATTGTGTTGGGGTCATGGGGGCTGGCATTGCTTTGGAGTTCAAGCTGCGATTTCCAAAAATGTTTGAGCGGTATGAACAACATTGCCAAAATGGTGTAATGGATATTGGAAAACTATGGCTTTACGATAAAGAAAGCCCTTGGGTATTGAACTTCCCGACGAAGAAGCACTGGAAAGATCCTTCACGGAAGTCGTACCTCCATGAAGGACTCAAGCGATTTGTCGAAACGTACAAGCAACGCGGGATCGAATCTGTTGCCTTTCCTGCTCTGGGTACGCTGAATGGGAAGTTGCCAGAGGATGAAGCCATTGCAATTATGGTCAGGCATCTTTACATGTGTGACATTGACGTTGATATATACATTTACGACCGCAATGCGGAAGATGACTGGTATCGAAAAATCAAGCAAAAGTTCGAACGTGAAACGATCGAGGATATTGCATCAGAGACCGGTCTGTCTGTCCACCGTATTTCAGCGCTCCATGAAGCATTTGGCCGATCAGACATCCATACTATTAGTCAACTCACCGCGCACAAGGGCATTGGTGTCAAAACTCTGGAAGTGCTGTTTCGTAACCGTGGCGCAGAATCTACGCCAACGGAGGCCGTGGAAAATCCAACTCAGTCGTCGGAGTCTGTGCAGGGCGCTCTCTTGTAATCTGTAAAGATTTGTGTGGTTGAACGCACTTTTTACATTACTGCTCATTCAACTCAATGGCTACCATCAGCAGAATGAACAAACTACGCTCAACAGAAATCAGGACGATATTTTTCCTCTCTCCACTCCGGCAAAGCATTGCAACCAGTTCCATCACGCACTGAGCACAAGGAACAAGAAGACAGCCCACCGCACGCTCCTCTCACAGTACAGCGTACAGCACGATTCTGCTGAAACGGAATTCTCTTCGCCATATCCTGATTCCCTTTCCATTCCACGAAGGAGACAGACACAATGACCAAGCGACTCAGTCGACGCGAGTTTATGCGCAACGCCGGCCTGGCCGGCACGGGGTTGGCACTTGCCGCCTGCGCGCCGGTCGCCCAGGACGGCGCCATGGACGATGGCTCCATGATGGCGGAGAAGCAAACCGCCTACATCTTCGACTACGACCCCACCGGCACCGATGCCTGGGTCGAGGCCGACCAGCTGTTCATCGAATATTTCACCGAGAAGTATCCGGACTATGAGATCATTCGCGAACAGGCGCCGTGGGCCGGCTTCACCGAAAAACTTCTCACCTCGATTGCCGGCGGCTCCGAGTACGATGTGATTTACGGCTACTGGCAGTGGCTGCCGCTCTTCATCGAGAACAACGTCATCGGCCCGCTGGACGACCTGATCGACGCCGATACCGAGATCTCCGCCGACGACTTCTTCGACTACGCCAAGGAGACCATCGAAGGTGAAACCTACGGCCTCGCCTGGTTCATCAGCGGCTGGCTGCACTGGTACAACCTCTCGGCGGTCAACGAGGCCGGCGCCACCACGCCCAAGGAGATGAACGAAAACGGAGACTGGGACTACGATGCCTGGTACCAGTTCGCCAAAGAGTACACCAGCGAACAGGACGGCGTTCCCATCTACGGCTACGAAATGGGCAGCGGCCGCAGCGTCTCCGTCTACGTTATGCTCGCCTGGGCGTGGGGCACCGAACAGTGGAACGACGACTTTTCCGCCAGCCTCATGGACAACGAGGAAAACGTCGCCCTGTGGAAGTGGATCCAGCAGTTCTACCTTGAGGGATTGACCCCCCTGCCCGGCTCCAGCACCACAGAGCAGCCGATCAGCTATACCAACGGCCGCTCCATGGCCACCATGGCCGGGCAGTGGTACACGCGCACCATCGTCCAGGACGGCGCGCCCGATCTCTTCGACATCGGCATGGTACCCTTCCCCACGGGGCCGAGCGGACAGTATTCCGTCGCCGCGCTCAACTCCTTCTACTTCTCCAGCAGCCCCGGCAACGTCGATCCGGCCTGGGCCTGGTACAAGGAGCGCTCCTTCTCGGAAGCCGCAGCCGGCATCTACGCCAAGATCGGCGGCGGCCGCTTCCCGTCGATCAAGCGCGTTGCGCCGGCCACCGTCTACGAATGGGAGGATACCGAGGTCTACGAGGCCATCCGCCCGATTCTGCGCACCGATCGCACCAGCCCCAAAGAGTCCGAGTGGATCAACACCTACTGGAATGTGGCGTGGGATGAGATGGTCCTGGCAACACGTCCCGTCGAGGAGATTCTCGGCCAGCTCGCCGAAGAGTCGACCGCCCTCGTCAACTCTTAACCGCAAGAACCAGCGGCCAGCCGTTTCCCCGACGGCTGGCCGCTATCCACTGATCACTATCCACTGCAGTTATGGCGCTCCAAACCAAGCACAGGCCGGGTCCACTCGCCCGCAAAGAAGCGTGGGAAGGCCGGCTCTATATTCTGCCCTGGCTCGCCGGCTTCCTGATCTTTACAATCGGGCCGATGGTGGCCTCCATCTACTTCTCGTTCACCAAATATTCAGTGCTTTCCGGCGCCGACTGGCTGGGGCTGGACAACTACACCAAACTCTTCGGCGCTGACCGCCTTTTCGGGCTCACTCTCTATAACACCTTCTACTTCGTCATCCTCTCGGTTCCGCTGAACCTGTTCGCTGCCTTCCTGGTCGCCCTGCTGCTGAGCGTGCAGGTGCGCGGCATCAATCTCTACCGGACGTTATATTACCTGCCGGTGATAACGCCGGCGGTCGCCAGCGCCTTGACCTGGGGGATGCTCTTTTCGGGCGATTACGGCCTCGTCAACGCCGTCCTGCAGGCCCTGGGTCTGCCCACCTTCAACTGGCTCTTCAATCCCAAGATCACGAAGCTGGTATTCGTGATTATGGGGCTCTGGGGCATCGGCGGCAGCGCCATCATCTTTCTCGCCGGTCTGCAAAACGTGCCCCGTGTCCTCTATGAGGCCGCCGGCATTGACGGCGCCAATCTGTGGCATCTTTTCCGCCACATCACCGTACCGATGATGACGCCGCTGATCTTTTTCAACCTGGTGCTGGGCATCATCGGCACTTTTCAGGTCTTCACCGGCGCCTACATCATCACAGCCGGCGGGCCCGCCAACTCGACCCTGTTCTACGTCCTTTATCTCTATAACAATGCCGTCAATTTTTTCAAGATGGGCTACGCATCGGCGCTGGCGTGGGTGCTCTTTGTTATCATTCTCGTCTTTACCGTCATCCAGTTGCGCATGGCCCGGCTGTGGGTCTTTTATGAGGCGGAGCGTTGAGAACTGCAGTTTTTAGTAGTCAGTTTTTCGTTTTTAGTGGATAGCGGTGTATGAGTGGGGTTACTTAGAACCAGAAACTGAAGAGTCAAGACTAGAATTTACCAATGACTCAGACAAGAGCAGAAGTTCCTATCACAATAACGGGCGGGCGCAAGAGAAGCGCCGCGGGGCTCTCGACGAGCGGGCTGGGGCGCCTTGCACTTTATCTTTTCCTCAGTCTCGTCTGCATTGTGCTGCTGTTCCCCAACATCTGGATGATCAGCACCTCGCTCAAGGATTCGCCGCAGATCTTCGCCTACCCGCCGGAGCTGATACCGAACCCCTTCCTGTGGTCGAACTATCTCGTGGCCATTCAGAAGTTCCCCTTCTTTCTGTATCTGCGCAACACGCTCATCGTCACCGGCCTGGCAACTTTCGGGACCGTTCTTTCGGCCAGCCTGGTGGCCTTTGGCTTCGCCCGCCGTCGTTTTCCTGAGCGGGAGGCCCTTTTCACCGTGCTGCTCTCGACGATGATGCTGCCCAGCATCGTCACCCTGATCCCCACCTTTGTCCTCTTCACGCGCCTGGGCTGGGTCAATACTTTCCTGCCCCTGACCGTGCCCGCCTTTTTCGGTGGGGGCGCCTTCTATATTTTTCTCTTGCGCCAGTTCTATCTCACCTTGCCCTACGACTACGACGAGGCGGCCTATATCGACGGCGCGTCCAGCCTGCGCGTTTGGTATGAGATCATCCTGCCCTTTTCCAAGGCGCCACTGGCAGTCATCACCGTCTTTACCGTTCTCTCCAACTGGAACGACTTCATGGGGCCGCTCATCTATATGAACAAGCCCCACATGCGCACCCTGGCCCTGGGTTTGCAGTTCTTCCGCGATCAGCGCTATACCCAGTGGAACTACCTCATGGCCGCCTCCACGCTGACGCTGATCCCGGTGCTGATTCTCTTTTTCGCGGCCCAGCGCTATTTCATGGAGGGGATCCTGCTGACGGGGCTGTCAGGACGTTAGGAACAGCAGTGGTTAGTGGTCAGTGATCAGTGATCAGTTGCTGGCCACGTCTTGTTGATAGGCTTGCCCGGCTGTCAAGGGCAGGAAACAGAGAACTGGAAGCTTCTGATATGACGACTGCATCGAGAGTACGCGCGACCTACGGTGCGGCCAGCCTCAACGGGGAAGAGGCTGTTCTGCCATCGCCCTTCCCCCGCACGATGGGGCCGAACTGCGCCGGCTATCTGCAGGAGGTCGTGGACAGCGGCCTCACGGTCGACATGATCGGACGGTTCGAGAAGAACTTTGCCGCCGAGCTGTGCGTCCGCCACTGCATCGCCACGCCAGGCTGCACACCGGCGCTCGGCGTTCTGGCCGCGGCCTTTCCCTTTGAACCGGGCGATGAGATCATCGTCAGCCCGATCACGGACTTCGGGACGATCCAGGGCCTCTGCCTGGAAAACTACATCCCCGTCTTCGCCGACACCGAGCCGGGCAGCGTCAACGTGAGCGCGGACACGATCGAAGCCTGCATAAGCGAGCGCACGCGCGCCATCCTCGTCGTGCACAAGACGGGCATCATCTGCGACATGGACCCGATCAACGAGCTGGCCGCCAGACACGATCTCTTCGTCTATGAAGATGTCTGCCAGGCGGTCTTCGGCCGTTACAAGGGGCGTTTCGCGGGCACGCTCGCGCAGGCGGCCGGCTTCTCCTTCGACTCGGAAAAGACGCTCGGCTCGGACGTCGGCGGCTGTGTCGTCACCGATGACGACGAACTGGCCGAAAGCCTGCGCTTTATCGGTCACAGCCGCGGCGGCGAGATGGCGCCGGCCGGGTTCGGCAGGGTCCACTCGGCGCTCGGGTACGCCTACCGCATGCCCCAGGCCACGGCCGCCATCACGCTCGGCCAGCTCGAGATCATCCAGCCGCAGGTGGCGCAGCGCGATCGCATGATCCGGCTGTTGACCGAGTTGCTGGCCGGAATACCCGGCATCACACCTCTGGCCATCCCCGATTACATGGACGTCTACTCCTGCTGGATGGCCGGTTTCAGCATCGACCCGGCCGTCTTCGGCTGCACGCCGGCTGAGTTCGCCCAGCAGGTGGCCGACGCGGGCATTCCCGGCGCGGGGCAGGGCCGCTACTACCTGATGCCGCAGGCCTGCACTTTTCTGCATGAACGCGCCGGCAACCGGACCCATCAGTTTGCGATGCCGCCGGCCTCCCGTACGTATACTTTTAGCGCGGAAAGCTGCCCCAACGCTTACGCTTTCCTGCGCAACTTTGTGCGCTGGTCCTCCTTCTGTGAGAAATACGAGCCCCAGGACTGCGAGCTGGCGGCGTCGATCGTGCGTACCGTTGCCGAGCGCAATCGCATCTCCTGACTGTCAGTGAAAGACAGTTACGCCGACTAACAAGAAACAGGAACTGACATGAGTATCTCGATTACCCCGACCACCTTTAAACATGGCAAAGAGTGGGCCTACACGGTCACCTACGACGAGGCGCTCACCGAGCTGTTCGATCATGTCGTTCCCCTGCACGAGGAGCTGGGATTACCCGGCCACGTGGAGGTCGTGGTCGGGCAGATGGGCGAAGTGCGCCGCGTGGGCAACTCCAGCTACAACGGCTACCATCACATGGGCGCGGACAAGCTGCGCGAGCTGATCGACATGGGCTGGGGCGTCGGCAACCACTCGTGGACGCACGGCATCGTCGAGGAGAACATCGACCTCGAAGTGCGCCAGGCCAAGGAGGTGTTGGAGGATGCGATCGGTCATCGCGTCACCGTCTACACTGCGCCGGGCAGCAACGCCAACATCACGCCAAAGATCACCGCGGCGCTGCAGGAGCACGGCTACCTGTGCGCGCTCTCGGTCACCGACGACATCAACCGGCCCGACGCCGATCTCTGGTTCCTCGGCCGCGTCGCCAACCTGCACCAGGCGTGGACGCCGCTCTTCGCGGCCTTCGACTCCCACCACCGGCTGACACAGGCACAGCGGGAATCGGGGTGGGTGATCGACTACTGCCACTGTCCGGCGCCGACCATCCCCCACGAGAACAAGGACCTCTACATCGACGAGCACCGCGCGCGGCTGAACGCCGTAATCGAGAGCGGCGACAAGGTGTGGACCGCCACCGCCGAGGAGATCCTCGACTACATCGTCTGCCGGCGTCATCTGCAGATCGAAACCGTCGCGGCCGCGGCGGGGGAGGAGAGCTACCGCCTGCATCTGAAGGACCTGCCGGCCCCGGTTGCCAGCCGCCAGGTTACAGTTGACATCAAGGTGCCGCCAAACCTGCGCCGCAACCCCGTCGTCATCCTCGACGGCCAGCCCCAGCCCGGGCTGCTAGTCAAGCTCGACACGCTGCGCGTCACCCTGGACCTGTCGCAGCCCATCACATTATCCGTCGGAGGTTCAAGCCAATGAGACCCGCCCGTTTGGCCACCGCCAGCATCCTGCACGACGACCCGCCGAGCTATCCCAGCCGCTGCATCGAGCGCTGCCTGGAGATGATCGACCGCGCCGGCGATGCCCGCGCCGACATCGTGCTCCTGCCCGAAGAGCCGGACGTGGTCGGCTGCGATCCCGAATATCTGTCGCAGTTGCCCGAACCGATACCCGGCGGCGACACGCTGGCCCAATTCGCCCAGCGCGCCCGCGATAACAACCTCTATGTCGCGTACAGCCAGCGCGAACGGGATGGCAACAAGATCTACAATACCGGCGTCTTTCTGGACCGCAAGGGCGACCTGATGGGCAAGTACCGCAAGATGCATCTGGCGCCCGGCGAAGAGGACGATGTGCTGCCCGGCGACCTCGGTTACCCGGTCTTCGAGTGCGATTTCGGCCGCGTGGGCATGGGCATCTGCATGGATATTCACTACCCGGAGATGTGGCGCATCCTGGCGCTGAAGGGCGCGCATCTGCTGCTCTTTCCCACCATGTGTATCGACTACACCGGCGACCACATCGAGTCGATCGTCAACGCCCGCGCCATCGACAACCAGGTCTACCTGGCCTCCTCCCATTTCGTGATGCAGCCCTTCCTGGCGGGCCGATCGATGGGCCATTCGCGCATCGTCGACCCGTATGGCCGGACCCTGGCGAACACGTCACACCGGCCCGGCCTCACTTTCGCCGACGTCGACCTCGATGCCGGCTACGAGACGTGGTACACCGGCGAGCAAAAGGAACGGTATCCTACGCTCAAAGATTGCTACCTGGGGATGCGGCGTCCGGACACCTATCATGAGCTGCTCGATCAGCAGCCCGAAAGCCCCGCCTGGCAAACTGCGCCTGACCTCGCCCATGCAGCGCGCGACAGTTGAGAAAATCCGCGCCGATATCCCCGCGCTGGAGCAATATGTCTGGTTTCAGAACGGCGGCGTGAGCGTGACCCCGCGCGCCATTGCCGCCGAGCATGCGCGCCTGATGGAAGAGCTGGTGGTACGGGGGCCGATGCACATCGTCTACCCGGACGAGGAGTACCCGCGGCGCGAACGGTCCAAGGCGGCGCTGGCGCGCTTTTTCGGCGTCGCGCCGGAGACGCTGGCTCTCATGCGCGGGGTGAGTGAAGCCTATCAGACCGTGCTGCGGGGCCTCGACTGGCGGCGCGGGGACCAGCTGCTGATCACGGACGAGGAGGAGGCCGCTCTCTACCTGCCCTCGTTGCACCTGCGGGACCGGCACGGCGTCGAGGTGGTCAAGGTGCCGCTGCTGGACGACCCCGAGGAGCAGCTGGACGCGTTCGCCGCGCGTATCAGCGACCGCACCCGTCTGCTCGCGGTCAGCCACGTCACCACCGAGACCGGTTTCCGGCTGCCCGTCGAGCAGCTGTGCGGGCTGGCCAGGGAACGCGGCGTCCTCACCTTCGTCGACGTTGCCCACTCGGCCGGCCTCTTTCCCATCGACCTGGCGGCAATGGGCTGCGACTTCGCCGGCATCCTCTCCTACAAGTGGATGTATGCCCCCTATGCCGCCGGCGCGCTCTATGTGCATCCCGATCGACTGGAAGCCTTACAGGTCACCTATGCCGGCGGGCGCGCCGAGGCCTGGCTGCGTTACGATACCGATGACTATGCGCTGAAGGAGGGGGCGGAGCGGTTTGAATACGGTCCCTGGTCATGGCCGCTGGTGCATACCTGGGCCTTTGCCGCCGGCTACCTGACGGAGACCGGGCTGGAGAGCATCTGGGCGCGCACCGCGCAGCTCACCTGCCGCCTCAAACAGGCCTTGGCCGCCATCCCCGGCGTCACCCTCTACACACCGCTGAAAGCAGAGCGTTCGGCGGCCTTGGCCGCCTTTTCCGTAGCCGGGTGGGACGGCGAGGAGTTGACCCGCGCCCTGCGGGAATGCCAGCCGAAGCCGATCATCGTCCGTCCGCTCACGATCGCCCACAGCGGAGTACGCGCCAGCGTGCCGTTCTTTTTGTTGGAGGAGGAGATCGATCTGCTGGCGGATACGGTGCGCAGTCTGGCTGAGAGCCGGCCCTAGGAAGACGCGTCGCGTTATCCCTGCACTATGGACCCATTTCGGTCATGTATGGGGCGTATGCCCTGTTTTGGGTCCATTTCCTTCTGAAAGTGTGTTCTTACGTTGATGCTGAATTGAGCCTTTCCCAGGCCGCGCGTGTATAGTATACTGCTGGCAGTTGTTGAATATGGGTATGCGCTGGCTCTCAAAATGGACGCCAGCAGAACCCTGGCACGGGACACTCTACACAGTGCCCGGGCCGCAAAGCCCCCGAATCCGAAGCATGTAGATGAATTGAGACGGCAATGACAATGGCAACCGAGAGTGAACGGATCGCCCGCATCGAGGGCGCCTACGAGCATCTGGCGACAAAAGCCGATGTAGAAACCGTTAAGACCGCTGTGCATGAAGTCAGAGCGGAGTTGCAGACGGTCAGGACAGAGTTGCAGACGGTCAGGACAGAGTTGCAGACGGTCAGGACAGAGGTGCAGACGGTCAAAACGGAACTGCGGGGGGAAATGCAAACCCTCAAGTCCGAACTGCAGACGGATATACATTCCGTCAGATCCGAAATGCGCGGCGAGATAGTTGGAATCAAGAACGATCTCCGGTGGATGAAGTGGGCCCTCGGCATTGTAGTGTTTGGCGTCTTGATGCCGTTCCTGCAATCGTTGCTTGAGCGCTTGCCCTGACGCACAGCTATTGCTGGTCGGCGACATGCCCCTTCGCACCGCTAGCCAGGACCAATACCAAAAGACATACAGGAACGGATGGGATCAGTACTTGAATCCATCCGTTCCTGTCTAATATGAGGGTTGTACCTGAACGACCTGTGAACTGCGAGGAGACAGCCCGCAACCAAGCAGAACATTAGCGCTGTAACCGCCACCGGGAAAGAAATCATCACCCCGCTACACGGTACGAGCAGAGGCGTTGCCAAGCCAGCAGTATGTAAGATGAAACGAAGCAGAGGATGCAGATGAAACAAAACCAGGAGCAGTTGACAGCCCTGAAAGACGCGGTCGATGGCGAGTGGATCGCGCAGCAGGCGCAGGCGATGGTGGAGATCCCCAGCGTGACGATGCAGGAGGCGGACGTCTGCCAATACTACGCCGCCCAGCTGGGCGAGCTCGGCTTCGACGTGGACCAGCGACGGGTCACCGACGGCCGCTACAACATTTACGCCCGTCTGCTGGGGACAGGCGACGGCCCCAGCCTGATGCTGAACGGGCATCTGGACACGATCCCCATCGGCGACTGCGTACCCTGCCGCCGCGAGGGGGACCGTCTCTACGGGCGCGGCGCCACCGACATGAAAGGGGCGATGGCCGCCAAGCTGGGTGCGCTGCGGGCGCTCCAGACGGCCGGCATCACCCTGGCCGGCGACCTCTGGCTCACCGCCATCGTCGGCCACGAGGAGCCGGAGGCCCAGAAGGACGGGCCCCTGGCACTGATCGAGGACATCAAGAGCGGGCGCATTGGCGGCGACAGGATCCTGATCGGCGAGGGCTGGAACGAGCTGTGGGTCATGAGCATGGGCTCGATGGTCTTCATCATCGAGCTTACGTCCCCACGGGGCGGAACCCACACGACCTACATCCCCTTCGGCGAGAACCCGATTCGCTTTCTCGGCGACCTGGTCCAGCGCATCACCGCCTACCAGGAGGAACTGGACACGGGCGCGCTGCACCCCTTGGCGGGGGCGGAGCGCATCGATATCGGGACGGTGGCGGCGGGCGACTACTTCAACCGCACGCCGGCGCTTTGCCGGCTGACCGGCACGCTGCGCTGGGGGCCGCGCGCCAGCGCGGAGGAAGTCCTGGCGGAGCTACGCGAACTGGCCGCGCCCATCGCTGAGGCCGGCCAGCTGGAGTTGGAAGTAAGCATGATCCACGAACGGGAGCCGTTCGAGACGTCCGGCAACGATGCCGCGGTGCAGGCGGCGGCGCAGGCCCACCGCTTCGTGCACGGCGACCAAGCCGTCGTCGCCGGCAAACGCATCGTTGGCGACGCAAACCTGTTCGTCAACCTGGGCGGCGTACCTTCCTTCTACTACGGCCCTTCCAATGAGACGGCCCACTCAGACGTGGAGTGGGTATCGCTCTCGCGCCTGACGCAGGCCGCGCAGGTCTACGCCCTCACCGCCGTCGAATACTGCGGCTTGAGCGGCAATGGCCGGTGACCCGCTTTAAGTGATGCTGGAACGGTTCCTGATTCCTAGCCGGTAACCACCGGCTTTCATTCAGGGTTCACGGTCGCGCGGTGCTTGCCGGCAATCATCTCTTCCACGTAGCGGCGGGTGGCATTCACGGCTGCATCGACCAGCTTTTGCCCCTGTTCCGCGCTGGCGTCCAGCGGGCTTCTGTCCTCCTGGTCGTGCATCGCCTCCACACGCACGTTATGCGGGCAGACGGCCAGCGCCATCGCGGTCTCGTATTCCTGTGCGTGGCCCGGCACCCCTCCCTTGCACAGCTTCTCGGCCTCCGGCCGGCTCAGATCCCAGTATGAGTGGAACTGAACACTGGCCTCCGGCGCCTCGGCCGCAAAATAGAGATGCCACTGGCCGATGATGCCACCCATGGGCGCTTCGTTGCCGCCGTGCCCGTTGAGGATGAGAACATTTTTGACACCGTGGCGTATCAGGCTCTCCACGGCGTCGAAAACCACGCTCAGCCACGGGCCGGGCTTGGCTGAGACGGTGCCCTGGTGTCTCATGTGATGTTCCGAGATGCCGGCGCGGATCGGCAGCGTGACGATGACCTGGGGGTAGAGCTGGCGGGCCGCCTGTTCAGCGACGTGGGTGGCCATGCGGATGTCGTGCTCCATCGCCAGATGCTCAAGATGCTGCTCGATGCTGCCTGTGGGAATGATCGCCGTGTGAAACTTGCCCTCCGCCAGCGCTTCGCGAAACTCACGGCGGGTGAGGTCGCCCATAAATACATGTTGATTTTGCATTGTTCTCTTTCTCCAGAGGTGAGCTTCTCTTTTGGATTCCGTTTGACGCCAAGATTTCCTGCTGAACAGTGACGACACCCGCAGCGATGACGTTACTGTAAACCTCCGTTACCCCAGCCGCTCCTCGACCCGGCGCAGCGCGGCCTGCATCTTCTCCTGGCGCATCGCCGTGGTCAGGTCGCCCCGGGTACGTTCCAGAACGCCGCGCAGCACATCGGTCTGCCGGCGCAGGCCCCCGGTGACCGCGTCCGGGAAGTCGACCGTCACCAGCAGCGAGTAGATCTCGTCCATCATCTCCAGGTAGGGGTCGGCCTCCTCGACGCGGTCCTGCCGCATCAGATCGAGGGCGAAGCGGCGCATCTCGGTGGCGGCCTCGGTCAGCCCCTTCAGGTAGGTCGCGCCGGTGACCGCCAGTTCGGCCGGCGCCGGCAGTGGCCCGCCGGTGATAAAGGCGTAGAGCAGATGAGCCTCCACCAGCTCCTTCAGCGCGTCCTGCGTGTAACCGGCGTGGTACAGGTCCGGGTAGTCTGCCAGGGGCTCCACCATCGCCTGCGCGTCGCGGCGCGCCGCGGTCAGCATCTCCTGCGCCTTCGCCAGCTCATGGCGGTGCATGGCGCGGATGCTGTGTGCGCAGTCGCGGATCAGGCGGCGGCTGCGGCTGAGCGTGCCGTCCCGCAACAGGCTGATCTCCTCCATCTGCTGTGTGATCTCGTCAACAATCCCGTCAAGGGCTTCTCCGGGTCTATCGGGCATAGAAACTGTCCTCTCGTCTATGGCGGGTGCAGCCGCTGAGCACGACTCACTGAGCACCGGTCTCGCTCTGGCCGCTGAGCGCGGCGCGGCTGCTATAGGTATTCACGGGCACGTAGTTGGGCGGCGGCGATAACGTCAGCGGCGGCGGCGCCTCTATGCCCTCGGTCATCGACTTGTAGGCAAAGAAATTCCATGTAATGCGGCTGACTTCCTTCATCGTGCGGTTGCTGGTCGGCCAGTCCATCCAGCCGGGGCGCCACAGATAGACGGCGAGGACATAGGGCCCGCTCGGCCCCCAGATCAGGGCCAGGTCACTGTGCGCCTCATTGACAAAGCCGTGTTTGTGGATGATCCAGCTCTGCTCCGGACGCGGCAGCCCACCCCAAATCATCTCCGTAAATTCATCATGGCTCACGTAAAAGAGAATCGTCCCGCACTCCTCAGGCGTGATCTCACCGCCGAAGGTTTCGATCAGGAGCCCTTCCCCCGCCTGGCAGCGGTAGATCTCTGCCAATAGCCGCCCCAAGTCCGCGGGCGTAGACTGCAGATGCGTATCCGGATTCGTGTTCCAGTCCGTGCGGCTGTTGGCTTCTGTCGGGATCTTGCTGATGATCGACTTGTCGTCGTAGCCGGTCTGAATATATGAGTTCGTAAAGCCCAGGGTGCGCATCATCTCCGTCACCCGCCGCCCGCCGGTATAGATGTCGCCGTCGCCGAGCCACTGCAGAAGGCGGTTGGCGGCGGCATTGTTGCTCTCTCCCAGTGCAAAGTCGATCCACTGGCCGACAGCTGCGTTCTCAAAACCGGCCATCTGCCGGTAGGCCTCACTGGCAATCGCGATCTTCATCGTCGACATGCCGGAGAAGGCCACGTCGACGTCGACGGTTGCCTCTTCGCCGGTCGTCAGATCCTGTACATAGATTGCGGCGAAACCGGGGAAGTTGGATGTATAGGCATCCAGTTCGCTGCCCAACTCCGCCATCGTCAGCGGCGGCGGCGGGGTTTCCTGCAGCACAAGATGGGCCGTGCGCGCGTCCATGCTGCTGAGCGCGTCGAGGATTGGTTGCGCGCTCTCGTCGATCAGCAGCGTCTGGCCCACCGTGCCGGATGTCCACTGCCAGCTGCGCTGCGCCGAGCCCACAAAGGTGGACGGCAGTGTCGCGTAAGGGGGAGGGACATCTGCCTCTGCGGTCTCCTCATCACCCGCTTCCCGCATGCCCCCCTCGGTCCGCCAGTTCCACTGCGGCGGCAGCACGCGGCCGGGCTGGGGTGGATGATTCAGCTCTTCGCCCACTTGCCACAGCCAGGTCGCCAGCTTCTGCGGATCATAGCTGTAGCGCGCCGGAATGTCCCTGCGCTGCTGGGGGAGCCCGGCCAGCTTGCGTAGGGCGATGTCGACAAAGTCCGGGCCGTCCAGATACTGCTGCGCCTCCGCCAGCATCGCGGCCGTATCGACTTCAAAGTCCACGTCCTGCGGCCGCAGCACCAGGCGCGTCTGGTCATAGTAGACCGCGATCGGCTGGCTCATGGCAACTTCCATGACCGTCTCGATCTCCGCGGGATCCTTCAGATGGCTGAGCTCCAGGCTGGCCAGGTGCACGCCCGGCGGGATCGGCGCGGCCGCGGCCTTATAGCGCGTATACATGGGAAAGATGGAGAGCAGAGCAATGAGAGGAAGGGCGAAACGCAGGAATCCAGCCATTTCGGATGCTTATATCACGCGAACGCGCCAACAGTATACACGGGACCCGGTTGACGCCGAGCCTAAAGAGCCTGTCGGAGAGTGAGAGAGGCTTGTCCTCATTCGTCTTGCTTAAGTTCCTCGATCTTTCCTTCAAGGAAGACTACACGGTCGCTGTTACCAGCCCCCCTCGCCAGTTCCAGCGCCGCTTCCAAGTCGGCGATTGCTTCCCTTTGTTGGCCAAGCTCGGTCTTGGCATTGCTTCGATTGATGTAGAAGTCTGCGTTGTCGGGCTGCAGTCGGATAGCCTCACCATAATCGACGACCGCCTCCTCAAATTGACCAAGACCCATCCTGGCACTGCCCCGATTGCTGTAGGAGTAAGCGTCGTCAGGCTGCAGTCGGATGGCCCGATCAAAGTCGGCGATCGCCTCCTTGTATTGTCCAAGTTCAATCTTGACAGCGCCTCGGATATGGTAGGCGGAGGCGTCGTCGGGCTGCAGACGGATAGCCCGATCAAAGTCGGCGAGCGCCTCCTGGTGTTGATCAAGCTCGAACTTGACAATGCCCCGACTGTAGTAACCGTAGGCGTCGTTGGGCTGCAGTTGGATGGCCCGATCAAAGACGCCGAACGCAACCTCCTATTGAACAAGCATGATCTTGGCTAAGCCCCGAATGGTGTATGCGGAAGCGTCATCGGGCCGCATCTGGATGGCCCGATCAAAGTCGTCGATCGCCTCCTGATTTTGATCAAGCTCAAGCTTGGCATGGCCCCGACTGATGTAAGTGTAGGCGTCGTCGGGCCGCAGACGAAGGGCCTGATCGAAGTCAGCAATAGCCGCCTCGTATTGACCAAGGCTAGTCTTGGCACTGCCCCGATTATCGTAAGCGGAGGCGTCGTCAGGCCGCAGTCGGAGGGCCTCATCGAAGTCGGCGACCGCCTCCTCGTATTGACCAAGCATGTTCTTGACGAAGCCCCGACTGGTGTAGGCGGAGGCGTCATCGGGCTGCAGTAGGAGGGCCTGATCCAGGTCGGCTATCGCCCCCTCATATTGCCCAAGTCTGATCTTGGCATCAGCCCGATTGGTGTAGGCGTCTGTGTATTTGGGCCGAATATTGATGGCCTGATCAAAGTCGGCAATGGCGCCCTTGTAATTGCCGTCCTTAAGCCTGGCAACGCCCCTGTCGTAGTAGTCGTTTGAAGTTTGCGGGCCAAAGCAGGCGGTGACCACGACAAGTGCTACGGCGATCGCGACGACCCGGCCCCGTATCATGGGAGCGCGCATCGTATACATAACTGTCCACTCCGATGGACGGAAAGCGTCTGCTCGGCAACGGTCGCCGCACGACTTTGTGCGTTCATTTGGGAAATGGAATACTCCGCTTCGTGGACAGCACCTTCACTGACCGCGAACTACTGCCCTTCATTCAAACTCGATAGCGGGAATGGCCTTTGGCTCGGCGATCTGGGTCAACATTGCGTTCGGTTTTGGGGCCGCAGGTACTCGTCCAGCTTTACTCTTGCTCGAATTCATGAATCTTTTCTTCAATGGAGGTGATGAGGTCACTGGCGCCAGCCTCTCGCGCAAATCCCAGAGCGGCTTTCAGATCGGCGAGGGCTTCCCGGGACAGACCCATTTCGGCCTTGGTAAGGCCTCGATTGAAGTAGACGTAAGCGCTTTCCGGTTGCAGACGGACGGCCTGATCATAGTCGGCAATCGCCTTCCGGAATTGACCTAGTTCGATCCTGGCCTGGGCCCGGTTGACATAGGCGCCAGCAAAGTAAGGCTGCAAACGCAAGGCCTGATCATAATCGAAGATCGCCTCCGCGTACTGGCCAAGATCGGCCCTGGCATAGGCACGTGAGAAGTAGACATAACCGTTGTCTGGCTCCAGTCTGACGGCCTGATCATAGTCAGCGAAGGCTTCCTGGATCTGACCAAGGTCGAACTTGACATCGCCCCGGCTGGTGTAGATATTTGCGTTGTCTGGCTCCAGTCGCAAGGCCTGATCGAAGTCGGTGAAGGCCTCCTCGTATTCGCCAAGGCTGGATAGAGCTCTTCCCCGAGAAACATAAGCCCTGACGTTGTCGGGCTCCAGTCGCAGAGCTTGGTCATAGTCGGCGATCGCTTCCCGATGCTGGCCAAGGTTGGACTTCATCACTCCCCGGTTGACATAGTTGTAAACGTCGTCGGGCGCCAGCCGCAGGGCTTGGTCATAGTCGGCAATCGCTTCCCGGTACTGGCCAAGGGTGGATCTGGCTGCTGCCCGGTTGGCGTAGAAGTAAGCAGACTCGGGCTCCAGAAGCAGGGCATGATAATAGTCGGCGCTCGCTTCCCGATATCGACCGAGAATACTCTTGGCAGAACCCCGGATGCTGTAAATGTGCGCGGCGTCGGGCTCCAGCTGCAGAGCCTGATCAAAGTTGGCGATCGCCTCCCGGTATCGACCGCGCTCGAAATTGGCATGAGCCCGGTTGTAATGGCTGCCGTTGTAATGGCTGCCGTTGTCATAAATCCGCGTCCAGACGGCGGCGGCGGCAATTGCCGCGACAATTGCCACGGCAACCGCTACTTCCCAGAGCCATTGCCTGGGAGCGTGCGTCGTTGTCATCGCTGTCCTCCCCGATGGATGAAAGTCGTCTGCTGGGCATTGGTCTGTCTGCCGACATCGGCAGCCGCTCGACTTTGGACGTTCACTTGGGACATTGACTATGCTGCTTCGTATACAGCACCTTCACTATCCACCACCCACAGAACACTGCAGATCATTCCCACTCAATCGTGGCCGGGGGCTTGCTCGAAATATCATATACGACCCGGTTGACCCCGTCTACCTCATTGACGATGCGGCTACTGACCCGCGCCAGCAGCTCGTAGGGCAGCTGCGCCCAGTCGGCCGTCATGAAGTCGTCAGTCGTGACCGCGCGCAGCGCGATCACGTTGGCGTAGGTGCGCCCGTCTCCCATCACGCCGACCGTCTGCACAGGCAGCAGCACGGCGAAGACCTGGCTCGTCTGGCGGTAGAGGCCGGCGGCCCGCAGCTCCTTGAGGAAGATGCGGTCGGCCTGGCGCAGCATCTCCAGGCGCTCCCACGTCACCTCGCCGAGGATGCGGATGCCCAGCCCCGGCCCCGGAAATGGGTGGCGCCAGACGATTTCCTCCGGCAGGCCCAACTCCTCGCCGATGCGGCGCACTTCGTCCTTGAACAGCATCCGCAACGGTTCGATCAGTTCGAACGTCATATCTTGCGGCAGGCCGCCCACATTGTGGTGCGTCTTGATCGTGCGCGCGTTCGCGGAATCCTCATTGCTGGCCGACTCGATCACGTCGGGGTAGAGCGTGCCCTGCGCCAGAAATACCTTTGGGGAGGACTGGGAGAAGCCCTCTCTCTGCTCACTCCTCTTTACGCTCTCCTCCAACAACCGTTCCGTCTCCTCCTCGAAGACGCGCACAAAGCGGGCGCCGATCCGCTTGCGCTTCTCCTCTGGCTCGGTCACGCCGTCCAGGTCATCCAGGAACGCTTCCTTGGCGTCCACCGCCACCAACCGCATGCCCTGGTGGCGTTCGAACGCGTCCACCACCTGCTCGGCTTCGCCCGCACGCAAGAGGCCGTGATCGACAAAGATACAGGTCAGCCGCTCCCCGATTGCGCGGTGGACAAGCGTGGCCGCCACGGCGCTGTCGACGCCGCCGCTCAGCCCGCAGATGACCCGCCCTTCGGGCCCGACCTGCGCCCGGATACCGGCGACGCTTTCCTCGATGAAATGGCCCGATGTCCAGTCCCCAGTGCAGCCGCAGATCCGGCCGACGAAGTTCTGCAGAAGCGCAAAACCGTTGGGCGTATGCACGACCTCCGGGTGAAACTGGAGCCCGTAGAGGGAACGGTCCTCGTTGGCGATGGCCGCGCACGGCGAATTTCCGCTACGCGCCACCGTCTCAAAACCGGCCGGCAGCCGTTCCACGCGGTCGCCGTGGCTCATCCACACCTGCTGTTGCCGAGGCTGTCCGCCAAAGAAACGGCTCTCCTGCGTCACCTCGATCTTTGCCGCGCCGTACTCCCGCTTCGCGCTCGGCGCCACGTGGCCGCCCAGCGCGTGGGCCAGCAGCTGCAGTCCGTAGCAGATGCCCAGCACCGGCACACCGCTGTCCAGCACGATGTCCGGCAGCGCGGGCGCGCCCGCTTCGTAGACACTGGCCGGCCCGCCCGAAAGAATGATGCCCTTCAGCTTGACCTGCGGCAGCCGCTCTGCGGCCCGGTCCCACGAGATCATCTCGGCATAGACATTGGCCTCCCGCACCCGGCGGCAGATCAACTGGCTGTATTGGCTGCCGTAGTCGAGCACGGCGATGGTGTCATGTTGCATTGACAGACCGGTTCAATCCTTATGAAGGTGCTTGAATGCCTTCTCAGTGACTACACTCACCTGTGAATCTGCCGAACGACCCATTCTTCCCACGCTTGGCGGCTGAGGCCCTGCTCAAAATCAGCTCACCTCGGCCGTCTTGGGTCGAGCGATCTCAACCTCAACCATCCCAAAGGTGGTTTCCTGGTCTGGAACGGATTCCCCAGCGTCGGAGAGGCTGGCGATATGATAGGTCATTGCCTCCCCGACCGACATTCGTGGATCGGGGATCGGGTCGCCGCTCTCTATCAGACCTTCAATGTGAAAGACGATCGCCTCGCGTATCATTGTCTGAATCTCCTGCCAACCCTTTCCGGTAGCGATGCAACCAGGCAGTTCGGGCACATAGGCACCGTAGTTGTGGGGCGCCTGTTCATAAACCACGGCGTAGTTGAATTTCATCGTTTTCC
The DNA here is from genome assembly GCA_009843665.1 of Caldilineaceae bacterium SB0675_bin_29. Classification (GTDB taxonomy): domain Bacteria; phylum Chloroflexota; class Anaerolineae; order Caldilineales; family Caldilineaceae; genus Bin5. The sequence goes on from VYDA01000477.1 coordinate 22,460, forward strand.
ATCCCGGACATTAGACATACCGCACCTGGACCGCATCAACCCAACGCACGACGCGCCGGCCGCCATTCACACAGTGATCTACCATCTTATGGGAGATTCCCGTATTCTACGTCGCGTATGGGAGAAGAAAAGGCGCGATATCTACGACTATCTTAACCACCTGCCACCACCTCAGCCAAATGACCTCCGAGATTGGCATGTTTCATGCGGTTCGCCGCGGCTACAGTCTGCCTGCCATTCAGCGGCCTGGCCCCATCCCACATATCAAGTTAATCACTGTCCGAATCTCATATTCGAGTTTGCCGTCTGGGCGCTGTTGCATCAACATGATAACCGGAAACGCGGCACACAATAGGCAATAGAGGAGAGAGGTTATGAAACTCGCAAACAAAGTCGCGCTGGTCACCGGCGGAGCACGCGGCCTGGGCCGCGCCTATGTCCTGCATCTGGCCAAGTTGGGCGCAGATGTGGTGATCAACGACGTGGACCTGAACGCAGCCCAGGAGTATGACGAGGAACTCACCGCCGAATCGGTGGCCGCGGAGGTGGAAGCGCTGGGCCGGCGAGGGTTGGGCATCGAGGCCGACGTGACCGACAAGGACGCGGTGGAGGCGATGATGCAGGAAATCATAGACACATTCGGACAGATCGATATCCTCGTCAACAACGCCGGCGGCATGCTCCATGCGCCGCCCAACAATAGTGCGGCCACGGCGCCGCCCGATCACTATCGGTACATCATGGACATCAACCTGACCGGCACGATCTTCTGCTGCCAGGCTGCTGCACCCTACATGCAGGCTGCTCGCAGCGGCAGAATCGTCAACACCGCCTCCCAGGCCGGCCTCTGGAGCGGCCGCATCGGCGGCGGTATGGCCTACAAGGTCGCAAAGGCCGGCGTGATCCATTACACGCGCGTCCTCGCCGCGGAACTGGGGCCGCACAATATCCATGTCAACTGTATCGCGCCTGGATTTACGCTCTCCTCGCGGGCCGTGGCCGGCGGACGCAACAGCCCGGAGGTCCGCGACCGGCTGTTGAAGGATATCCCCCTTGGTCGCCTGGGCGTGCCAGAGGACTGCGCCAAAGTTGTCGAATTCCTGGTCACCGACCTCTCCGACTACGTCACCGGCCAATGCATCCCCGTCTGCGGCGGCTACGTCGCTTTCTGAGCCGCAGCGGGTATATCCGTCTCGGCGCAGCGCCACTTGACAATGTCCGGGAAAGGGGATTAGATGGGGCTGGCGGCGAACCTTGGCTGTCCATCGCCAGCGCTGTGCCGGGTCGTGAGCGGCTGGCCGCCGACCACCGCAGTAGCTATCCACCGAGGTAAGGAAAACGCGAAAGGTAGAAACATGCGATTCGATCTTCTGATCAAGGGCGGCGAAGTGGTTGACCCCGGCGGCGGGAAGAGCGGCCGTCTGGACGTGGCGATCAAACGCAACCGCATCGCCGCGGTCAATGCGGACATCCCGGCCGAGACGGCCTTTCGCGTCGTGGACGCCGGCGGCCAGTACGTTACGCCCGGGCTGGTCGATCTGCATACGCACGTCAACTACGGCTGCGGCTTCTACGGTATCCGTCCCGACCCGATCGCGGCCCGCAGCGGCGTGACGACCTGGCTCGACGTAGGCTCGTCCGGCGGATACAACTTCACCGGCTTTCGTCAGTTTATTATCGAGAACTCCCACGCGCGCATCTATGCCCTGCTCAACATTTCGTCGATCGGGCTGACCGCGCAGACGTGGGAACTGGCCAATCCCGGCTACTGCGACGTCGATCTCTGCTGCCAGATCATCGACCTGAACCGGGACGTGCTTCTGGGCGTCAAAGCGCGTATCGACCAGCTCACCACCAGCGGCCAGGGCCTCGCTCCCCTGCACAAAGCCCGAGAAGCGGCGGACCGCTGCGAACTGCCGCTGATGACCCACATCGGCATGGGTCCGCCGGGGATCGACGGTGTGATGGCGTTGATGCGGCCCGGCGACATTCTCACACACTGCTTCACCGGGGGCACAATGCGCATTGTCGAGGATTCAGGCGACCTGCGCGAGACGGTCAAACGGGCCTGGGATGCCGGCCTGGTGCTGGATATCGGTCACGGCGCCGGTTCCTTCTCATTCAAGACCGCAGAAGCATTGATGTCGCAGGGCTACCGGCCGGACGTCATCTCCTCCGACATCCATCAGATGAGCGTCAGCGGCCCGATGTTCGACATGCCCACCTGCCTGAGCAAATTCATGACGCTGGGCATGAGTTTTTCCGAAGTGGTCCACGCCGCCACCGAACGGCCGGCGGCCGTGTTGGGCCTGGAGAAGGAGATCGGCACGCTGCGGCCCGGCGCGCTGGCCGACGTGGCGCTGTTCGAGATCGTCGAGGGCGATTTCATGTTCTACGATGTCTTCATGAACCCGCGTCCCGGAAAGCAACTGGTCCGCAACACGTTGACGATCATCAATGGCCGCGAGATGACCCACCAGTCCGACGATCCGCTGATGCCCTGGATCGAGCTTTCCGAAGCCCAGCAGACCTTGATCGCCGAAGGTCATACGCCGTCGGTGATGGCCGCCTGTTGCAGGCATTGATACCGAAGGGCGTTGAGAATCAGCATAACCCAAAGCCGCAAGCAACTTGAGGAGCACTACTAATGTCCGCACAGATTCCCGATACACACGTTGACCTGCTGACCGGCCCCATCTTCGCCACCCTGACGACCCTCTCCCCGTCCGGCGCGCCGGAAAACACGATCGTCTGGTGCTCGTGGGACGGCACGCACGTCCTCGTCAATACGGCCGAAGGGCGCCGCAAACCCAAGAACGTCCGCGTCAATCCGAGAGTGGCCCTGATGGCCTTGGATCCGGAGGATGCATTCCGCTGGATCGATGTACGCGGCGTCGTTGAGGAGATCGTGCCCGACCCGGACTTCGCCAACATCAATGCTCACGCCAAGCTCTACGTGGGCGCAGACGAGTACTACGGCAGCGTCATGCCTGCCTCGATGAAAGGGAAGGAAGAGCGGGTGATCTTCAAGATCAAGCCGCAGCGGGTGGTGATATCGCCGCCTGCGTAGCCTGCAGCGGATTGGGGCCGTTTGCTGTGGGTGCAATCCAATGTGGGGTGAGCGAGGGCACCCACAAGGGGTGCCCCTACGGACAAATTGAGGAGGCTGCGCGATCTGTCAGGTCCAGTACCATGATCGCCATTTCGATCCCTCGTTCGGTCCGTGCGCCGGTCCGTCGAAAGCGGTGACGCAGATAGAACCGTTCGGCGTGGGCCGTTTCCAGGATGATCTGCCCGCAGCCCTCCTGGCGCGCGATGCTGATGGAACGGTCCAGCAAGCGCACGCCTAATCCCTGATTCTGGAAGTCAGGAGCGACCGCCAGCGTCGTGATACACAGCACGCGTCCGTCCGGCCGGTGGCTCTCCTGCGGGTCCTCGTCCAGTACAGGTTCGCGCAGCTCGGCCCATTTCTCGGTGGTCAAATAGCCGGCGATGAACGGGCGCCCGTCGCTCCGCTCCCCCTCCAGCACCGCGCAGCCCTGCGGGAACGTCAGCAGGCGGCTGCGGATGATATCCGGCTCCTCCTGCGCGCCGTACGCGCCGAAGATCTCCTGGTCCAGCGCCACGATGGCGGGCCAGTCCTCCAGCGCGGCTGGCCGCATCTTGTAATGCTCAGTCATGGCTGGTGAGAGTTGCCGCAGATCTCTAGCCGGCCGCTACTGGCCGAGGCCATCGCTCTCCGGCGAAATGTGATCCTTGCGGGGGTTGATCGCGACGGTGCGGAACTCGCGAACCAGCTCGATCAGCCCTTCCACCGCGGCCTCTAGAAACTGCTCCCCTTTTTCACGTGTGGCAGCGGTGGCATCTCCCAGCACGCCGCTGTCGGTCAACGAGCTCCAGTAGGGCCACAAGTTGGCGACGGAGCCGTCCTCGCGTTTGCCCATCAGCAGATCGGTCTGGAAGCTCGGCGACAGCGGCGAACGCTCATCGACCGCCTTGTCCATCTGCACCAGCTCTTCGGCCAGCGCCAGATAGAGGGCTGTCTCGTACTCGCCGGCGTGGGAGGTGCCGCCAAAGTCCGAAGAGCGGATCGTATTCCCCTCCTGCCTGCCTTTACGCACGCCCCAGTGGTTGACCGATGCACACAGGGTCTTGCCTTCGGTTTCGAGCACGGTCAGACGGGCGGCCATCTCTACCGGCGCGGTGTTGCTGCCGTGCCCGTTCACTATCAGTATGCGCTTGAAGCCGTGGTGGGCGAGGCTGACGCAGACATCGCGCACGTAGTTGATAAAGGTGTCCCAGCGAATCGTGATCGTGCCGGGGAAATCCATGTGGTGGGGGCTGTATCCGTGGCTGATCGGCGGAATCAGCACCGCTTCGTCCGGAATGCGCGCCACCGCCCGCTCGCAGATTCCGGTGCAGAGCCGCACATCGGTATCGATCGGCAGGTGGTAGCCGTGATCTTCGTACGTGGCAACCGGCAGCACCGCCACCTTGCCGGAGTAGGCCGCCTCGCGACAGGCAGACCAGGTCATTTCTGCATAGCGATAGGTCGTCATTCTCAGTCTCCTCGTAACTACTAAGCCATGTTCTGTGTGTGTTCTATGTGTTC
>VYDA01000305.1 GCA_009843665.1 Caldilineaceae bacterium SB0675_bin_29
CCTCAACCTGCACTACTCAAGCCCCAACACCTCCGCCAACCGCCGCCGCGCCTGGGCCTTGCACTATATGATGGCAAAAACAAGAGACCTGAGTACAGATGAAGAGGTCCATGTTGACTATATCTCCGTGCGCGGCAAATCCCATGCAGGGTTTGTCTGATTAAACCTACAGCCTTGCCCCGTGTTGCCCGTACCCTCCTCTATGTCCTCGGTCTCACTGCCCTGGCCGCCACCTGGCAGGCCGTGTCCAACTATGTTGGATCACTCGAATCTGTGCGCGGCCTCGAACTTGAGCTTACAGAGGTGCGCCGGGTCGATTCCGATAGCGCGCAACTCGTTGTGCGATTCAGGCTCCATAACCGGTCGGAGCTCCCTGTCCAACTGAACAGCTACTTCTTTGACCTGTACTTGGACGGAAACCGCATCGGCGGCAGCAGTAGCACTTGGCGCGACGATATTCCCGATGTCGACCGCTCCCTTTACACCCGCGCTTCTACTATCGAACAGACCCTGGCCCCTTACGAACGTCTGGATATGGAATTCCTCCTGCACGTCTTTGATTTGGAAAACTTCCTCGGAGGGTCCCAGGAGAATTCTGAGCCGCCGAACTGGTCCGTTAAGGCCGGATTTCGCCTCATCCATCCCCACTCACAGGACGAGCGTCTCCTGCGCCTTCAGGCTACCCTGCAGGAGCCCGTACCGTGAGGTCGCTCATTCGACAAGGCGCAGCCGTCTTGGCGGTCGCCTTCATCTTGGCCTACGTCGGACTGATCTCCCTCTCTCACCTACGCGACTATGTCCCTTGGCCGTCCGATTTGCTCGCACTCAGCCTGGTCGCCGCAATATGCGGAGCGGTGCTTGCAGTGGCAGAAAGCAGAGCGATCTTACTGTTCACCTTGGCCGCGATTTTGAGTGCTCTCCTTTTTGGCGGTTTTTGGGCCTACGCCTCCTGGGCGCTCTTACGCGGCCAGCTCCCAGCCCTCGACCTCCTGTTCTCCGACTACGTCTTCACCTACACCGTTCAACGCGGCTTCATCCTGGTCGCGCCCAGTGTCGTGTTTGGACTGTTAGGCGTATTCAGCGTACAGTTACTCCTATCCAAACTCCTGCGGCACTGAACTGCAGGTATTCCATACAGCGTGGCATGCTACGCTCGACTTCGAGGAGACCAACCATGAGCCTGACTGCCGAACAGAAACAATTCTTCGACGACAACGGTTACCTGCCTTATGGCCGCGTCCTGTCCGACGAAGATATCCAGGCCCTCCGCCAACGCAGCGAAGACATCGCCGCCGGACGTCTCACCCACGTGCCATCGAACTACATTCAATTTGAAGAGCAGTTCCGTGACGGCAAAAAGACCGTCGAACCCCGAATCGACATGATCCGTAAGATGGTCTACCTCTGCTACCATGACGACCTCTTCGAGGCCGTCGCCAAAAAGTCCGAAATCGTCGACGTCATCGAGGAGCTCCTTAGCCCCAATATCAAGCTCTACACCGACCAGCTCATGATGAAACCCCGCTTCAACGGCACCGTCACCGACTGGCACCAGGACTCCGTCGCCTGGCCCATGTTTGCCCCCCAGAACCACGTCAGTTGCTGGGTCGCCCTCGACGACGCCACCGTCGAAAACGGCTGCATGACCGTCATCCCCGGTAGCCACAAGTGGGGGCCGATCACCCGTGAATACAAAGATCGATTCCTGGCCCTGCCGCACCTGGCCGACCCCGTCCCCGTCGAGCTCAAAGCCGGCCACTGCATGTTCCACCATGGCCTCAACTTCCACCGCACCGAAGCCAATACCACCCCCAACCGCCGCCGCGGCCTGGCGCTCCACTATCTCGACGCCGAGACAAGCTATCTCCGTATCGTCGACGAGGACCATCGCAACCAGGTCGAAGGTACGCCCCGCAAGGGCAATACACCCTTCATGCACATCCGCGGCGAGGAGTTCCCAGGGCGCGTTTAACCGCAACGACCGCAGGTCTTTGGCTTTTGCGACAAAGCTCTTCAAATCGAGGACAGACCAGGAAAGGCTCCCGATGTCCCATATCCTCCCAACCGCAACCCTCGGTCGTACCGGCTTGGAAGTTACCCGGCTCGGATTTGGCGCCGGCCATCGCCGTGCCATGACCGACGAAGAGATGAACGCCCAGCTCAACGCCGTCCTCGACGCCGGTATCAACTTTGTCGACACAGCCAACGACTACGGCAACAGCGAGGAAATGATCGGCCGCTACCTTCGCCACCGTCGTGACGAATTTGTCCTCGCCACCAAATGCGGCTGCCACCCTGATGGCCACATCTGGACCAGAGAAAACGCCTTCCGCGGTCTGCACGAAAGCCTCGAACGCCTGCGCGTCGACTCAGTCGACATAATGCAGCTGCATAACCCGACCGTAGCCCAATGTGAGCAGGGAGAACTCGTGCAGGCGCTGCAGGACATGCGCGCCCAGGGCAAAGTACGCTGGATCGGCATGTCCACAACCCTGCCCCACCTGCCTACCTACCTCGAATGGGACGTGTTCGACGTCTACCAGATCCCCTACTCTGCCCTCGAACGCGACCACGAAGACTGGCTCACCACAACCGCGCAGGCCGGCGCCGGCACCATCATCCGCGGCGGCGTCGCCCTCGGCAAGCCGGGAGTCGGACTCGGCCAGTCCGATCGATGGCAAGCCTTTAACGAAGCAGGTCTGGACGAACTCAAGCAGTCGGGCGAAAGCGACACTTCGTTCGTGCTGCGCTATACACTCACACATCCTGACGTCCACACCAATATCGTTGGCACAACAAATCCAGCCCACCTCGCCGAAAATGCACAGGCCGCGCTCGCCGGCCCGCTTTCCCCGGACGTCTACGCTGAAGCCAGGAAACGGCTCGACCGCATCGGCGTGTCACCGGCCTGAGTGCAATTCCGGGGGTCACTGCCTCCACACAAAGCAGTCGTCAAACGAGCAAGCCGGTATCGGCAGCATAGGGGGTTCACTATGACCAGTTCACCTAGACCCATCGAGCCCGGCGCGGGAATCCACATCGGCTCCCGTCGCGAGCTCATGGTAGACGACTACCTGATTGCCGTCCTGTCCCGCGACGCCGAGCTGCGCCTCCACCGCCCCGTGCCCCAGGAAGTCGCCCTCGAAACCGACGCCCCCTGGGAGGGAAACGCCTCCGGATACGTTACCGTTTTCCAGGACGGCGACCGCTACCTCATGTACTATCGCGGCTGGCACTTCACCCACGACTCCGGCTCTCTCGAATTCGCCCACCCCGAATTCGTCTGCGTAGCCGAAAGCAGCGACGGCATCAACTGGAACAAGCCGGACCTCGGCCTCGTCGAGTTCGACGGTTCGCGCAACAACAACATCATCCTCGACGCACGCGACGACGATAGCCCCGCCATCAACTTCGTGCCCTTCAAGGACCCAAATCCTGACGCGCCCGCCTCCGAACGATACAAGGCGCTCGCCAACGACAGGGGCTACAAAGGCCTCTTCGCCCTCAGCTCACCCGACGGCCTCCGCTGGACAAAGATGCGCGACCAACCCGTCATCACCAAGGGCTACTTCGACTCCCAGAATCTTGCCTTCTGGGACGCCGAGCGCGGCGAATACCGCGACTACCACCGCGATTTCCGCCATGGTCGCGACATCATGACCTGCGTCTCGCCCGACTTCGTCAACTGGACCGAGCCCGTCTTCATCGACTACAACCCCACCCGCATCGCCGATCTCTACACCAACCAGATCACACC
>VYDA01000181.1 GCA_009843665.1 Caldilineaceae bacterium SB0675_bin_29
CCCCGAGAAGAAAAAGGCGCACGCAAACCGGTCGACGTCGGCGAAGTCTTCGAAGCGCGCAAACTGGATACTCCGCTCGACAAGATGACGCGCGAAAAGTCCGGCAAGCGCTCCTACAGCCGCACCGACCGTAAGCGCGGCCGCTATATCAAGGCGCGCCCCGCCCACGAAAAGTACGACGATGTCGCCTTCGACGCCACCCTGCGGCATGCTGCCCCCCACCAGAAGGAACGGCACGAAAGCGGTGAGAGCGACCTTGCCCTGCAGCTGCGCATGTCTGATCTGCAACGCAAGATCCGCGTGCGCCGCACAGGGAATCTCATCCTTTTCGTCGTCGACGCCAGTTGGTCTATGGCGGCCAGCGAGCGGATGGAAGCCACAAAGGGCGCAGTCTTCAGCCTGCTCGTCGAAGCCTATCAGCGCCGCGACCAGGTCGGTCTGGTAGTCTTTCAGCGCGACAAGGCTCGAGTCGTACTGCCGCCCACCAATAGCGTCGAACTGGCGGAAAGAGCGCTGAAAGACCTCCCCGTGGGTGGCAAGACCCCCCTCAGCAGCGGTCTGCTCGCGACCTGGCAGGTAGTCGAAAACGCCCAGCGCCGCGATCCGGAGCTCCGACCTCTGGTGATGCTGCTGACGGACGGCGCCGGCAATGTGAGCATGACCGGCATGCCCGCGCAGGAAGAGGCGATGAAGATGGCCTCCCTTTTCGACAGCGAGGACGTCCGAACCATTGTGATCAACATGGAGCACATGGCCTTCGACCGCGGTCTCGCTCAGGCCCTTGCCGAGCAGATGGGTGGCGTCTGCTACAATCTACCTGATCTGAGGGCAGACACACTTTTGAATACAGTAAAGCGGGAGATTGGCGGGTAATGGCGCCGGCCGCGCTGGGCCGGCGGTTACCACCGAATCCGCACATCCTTCCAAGAAACTAAGATTTTCGTATAGCAAAAGCCTCTTTATGACTACTGACACCCGCAGGTCGGGCGGCGCCGCTGCACTGAAAGGCTCCTGGGAGGCCCTTCACGCTGAGGCCTTGGCACTCTCACGACAGGGCAACGATGAGGCCTTAACCAGGTACGGGCGACTGATCGATCGGCTGACCGCTCTCCCGGAGGCGCGCCGCGCTGCCCAGGACCAGAGACTGCAATCCATTCTCGATCAGAGTGTTTTGGGACTGCAGTCCCATTACGCCAGACGCAACCGTCTCGACGAGATGGCTGCAATTGATGAAGGGGTCTTTGAGATCTTGAGCGACGACGCCAAATCTCTGTGGCGTGAGAACCAGGCACGCGCCTACTGGTGGCTAGGCCGCCCCCAAGAGGCGGCTGAGATCATTCGCACCGAGTCGGAAGACCTTCCCTTTGACGTCGAACTGCGTTGGCTACTTTTTTCCATCCTTCTCGACGACGGCAGGATCGACGACGCCGACGGCGTCAGGCGGTCACTGCTGACAGAGCTGCAGAGCTTGTTCCGTGCGCAGGGTCTATCCGAGTCCCTCGTCGAAGACGTAGACGCGCAGATGATGGTCAAGGAGAGGCTTGCAGGCGGTAGCGAAACCAACCAGATATCGGTCCAGTTTGGGCTCCTGCACTTTCTCCGCAGCTGCGTGGATTTGGAGAAGCGGCGCTGGCAGGATGCGGCCGATGCCTTCGGCATGGCTGCCAGGGTGTCGGACGCCTACAGTGACCTCTGGCATCTGCTCTATCGCCCGCTTGCCCTGAACAATCAGGGCCGTTTGGCACAGCGTGCGCTAAATCGCGAGGACTCGCCCGTCTCACAGGGATTCTGGCGCGGCCTGTCAGGCTTCTATGCTGGTGACCGCCAGGGCGCCGCAACCGAATGGCGGCGCGTGACCCAGATCCCCCTCGAAGAGGTGACCCTCTCATCGGTCGGTGACTGGATCCTGGCCCACTACTACCTGCACGCGGTCCAGATCCCCTACACTCCCGAAGGAAGCAACGCGACGCCGCCGGAAACCGTCAGCGTAGATCAAGGCGAAGACCAGGACGGCGGCAATGTCTCGGACGAGGTTCGCCAGGGGCTGCACGTGGCCCTGAATCTGCTCGGCCAGCAGAAAACGCGGCGCGACCCGCTCGTTCTGGGACTCGCGGCGCTGGGATGGGGGATGAACGGCCACAAGGAACACCTGCACCGCAACCTTCGCCACGCGGTAGAGCTTCTGCGCGCATCCCTTCAGGACAATAAGCTTTCAGTCTTCAACTGGTATTTCTTCAGAGATTTGCTCCCGACAGAGGTCTTCGCGGAGGTCGAGAGCTACTTCCACGCTCCGAGGTATCTGCAAGGAGAAGCGGACGGCGAATAGCGGTTCCGGAGCGCCCTACAGTCCGGGCTTTCCTCAATGCAAAAGATCCCCGGTATGGCTCTGGCAGCCGTCATTTCTTCCCGTAAGCGTGGAGCACGCCGCCGTACGCGACCGGCCTGATTCGCTTGCGCCATTTCGCATAAGTACTCATCAAATGCGGCCAGAAGGGACTCTCCTTCCCCATCGGCTTCGCATGCTGTAATGCGTCAACAAACGACTCCGGTTCGTCTTCAAACTCCGGCATCTCCATGTAGCAGTGCCCTAATTCAAACGGAATGTGAGCGTCGCTGCCCGCCGTAACCATCAGACCATGCTCTTGTGCCAGTTTTTGTGCGGCGAGATTGTCCTGCGGCCGCACGCAGCGCGCGTTGCGCACCTCGAGCGCGTCTACTAGGCCGATCACCTCCAGCACACTCTCCAATCCCATCGCCGAATTTCGAAGAGAGTCCAGGGGATGGGGAATGGCCACCACCGCCCCCTGTTCGCGCAGGCGGCGAACCGTCTCCTGAGGCGACAGCCCGCGCGGCACCTCCTCCTTGACGAAATAGGCAATCAGTTCACCATGGGTCGTCATGACCTCCTCACCGACGATGATTAAATCTGGGGCCAACTCTTTGGCTCTCAGGGCGCCTGCCAGATTGTCGTGTTCCGTGATCGCCAGCTTGTCCAACCCGATCCGCCGCGCGCGGGCAATCGCGTCTTCAGGCCGCGTCAGACAGTCCTTACTGTAGATTGTGTGAGAATGTAGGTCGACTTTCCACATGGCTTGATTCCGTCCCATCAGAGAAAAAGAGAAAATGGGGACAGCAAGCAGGCCTACGCCTGTGCCTGCTGCCCTTTAGCTATTGTACCCTTCTGAACTGTCAATAGGTGTGGCCATAGCGCCAGACAGACGAGGCCGATGGCCACACCGAACCAAAGCGTTGCAAAGCGGATAACGAGCGCCGCAGCCGCGGCCGCCGGCCTGGACATATCCAGCAGCTGAATGCTTAGTGCCGCTAGCGAACTCTCCACACCCCCTAGGCCCCCCGGCGTCGCCACCACCGCACCCACAACCGTGCTCATGTTGAACGCAGAGACCGCCGTCAACAGGGAACCGGCACCCGCTTCCGCGCCGAACCCAAGTAGGACAAGGTAAAACCCAATCCCCTGGCTTGCCCAACTGACCACGCCGATAAAGACCGAAGTGAACAGATATTTCGGCTGCAGAAGAAAGTAGCTGCTCTCGTAAAACGCGGACATTTTGTCTGCAAAGCGATCTACAATTGGCAATCGGTGACCAAGCGCCAGGCACCACAACGCCAGTGGTCTGACCTGGATGGCGATGATGATTCCTGCAATGATCAGCATCGCCGCTAAAGCCGCCATCCGGATCCTTCCCTCGTCAATCGCCAGCAGACCGAGCCCAGCCAGCAGAATC
>VYDA01000182.1 GCA_009843665.1 Caldilineaceae bacterium SB0675_bin_29
CACGATTGCGGGAGACTCTGCGTGGAGGAAGTACGTTGACGGCTTGATCAATGACGCGGAAGCCAAAGGGCTCAGTTCCCGGGTGTTCCCGGTGACCTTGGAAAAGGCGGGCCTCGATATTGGATTCGATGTTCAGGCACTGCGCTGGGACCGCTGGACAGGAAACTCTACAGAGCGAGGACTGCGCCTCACCAGGGAACTTTCCTATGAATTTAGCCGGATGCTCAGGCATTATATCGAGCACCTCAAACATCCGGGCGAGGACGCCGCGGCCCTTGAGCGTTATTTGGAGAAAGTGCAGGTTTTCCTCAGCCATTCAAAACACGATGGTGATGGAGTGCACATTGCTCAGAAAATCCGCGATTGGCTGCATCAAAGCGGCGGACTGTCGAGTTTTTTCGATGTGCTTGACATTCCCGCGGGGACGCACTTTTCAGATGTCTTGGACTTGGAGGTCAAGCGCAGTGCTCTCGTGGCCGTGCATACCGACTCCTATTCGTCCCGCAAATGGTGTCGAAAAGAGATTATTGAAGCGAAGCGCTGGAATGTCTCAATGATTGTGGTCAACTCCATGAGAGACGTTGACGAGCGGGGTTTTCCGTACATGGGCAATGTGCCTATCGTGCGTATGGATCCGAATAAGACAGATCGGATTGAAGAGGTCATAGGCCATTTGCTCGATGAGGTGTTCAAGGACTTTCTGTGGCGTTGCCGCATTGCACTCACAGGAGACGCCAACTCGGAGGCCTTGTTCATGCCAAGGCATCCAGAGTTAATCTCGCTTGCGAACCTGCCGGCTCGCACGGAGGTAGCGAATCCCATGGTTGTATATCCCGACCCTCCGTTGGGGGACGAAGAAGAACAGTTGTTTCAAAAAATTGCGCCGCATGTGCGGTTGCAAAATCTGACCCAATGGCTTACGGAGGTATGAAGATGGCCTATATACCAACGATTGCTGGCCGCACGGTGGCGATTTCGGTATCGGAAAGCCCAGACATGTCAGTATTGGGGCTAAGCAACGCACATCTGCGTGACGCCATGGACAGGCTCGCGCTGCATTTGCTCGCGTCTGGTGCCCGCCTCGCTTACGGTGGGGATCTCCGGGAGGACGGATTTACAGACCTGTTGTTTGAGTTGGTAAGCCGTTACCAGCGTGAGACGAGCAAAGTCCGCATTGGCGTGACCAACTACCTTGCATGGCCGGTCCATGTGAGTAAGGAGGCAGACGAACTTGAGGAAATATCCCATAGCCTTGCCGGTACTGGGGAGTTGGTCTGCTTAACGCAGGATGGCCACCGTTTGGAGCTGTCGGAATGGAACCAACGTGAGTTGCATCAGCCGACCGACGAGGAATGGGCCACTGGCTTGACCGCCATGCGGCGCGTGATGCACGGGGCCACACAAGCGAGAATCGTGTTGGGTGGGCGCGTTACTGACTATAAGGGCGATATGCCCGGTATTGCGGAAGAAGCACTGCTGTCGCTCAGGGAAGGCCAGCCGCTGTTTTTGTTGGGCGGCTTCGGCGGCTGTGCGCGGGATATTGCGGAGACACTCGGATTGGTCAAGTGTCGGGCTAGCTCCTACCTGGATTGGCTAGGCCGCCAGAAATTCGAGGGGTTTTCGTCTTCCGACTTGAGCAATGGACTTTCGGAAAAAGAAAACGCTACTCTTGCCCGTACACCGCACATTGACCAAGCAATCGTGCTGGTCCTGCGGGGGCTACACCGACTCAACCTACTAAAGGAGAATGGCGATGAGTCAAACTGATAGGCGTAAGGTGTTCGTCTGTTATCACCATGATAAAGATCAAAAATATAAGAACCAATTTGTCCGCATGATGGGGGACGACATCGTGGATAAATCGGTCGAAGATGGGGATATAGACCCCAATATCAAAACAGAGACCACTCGACAGAAAATTCGCGACGATTTCATTGCGGATGCGACCGTGACGGTCGTGCTGATAGGCCCTTGTACTTGGCAACGGAAGCATGTAGATTGGGAAATCGGTTCCAGTTTGAGAAAAACTAAAAAGAACTCTCGATGCGGTCTGCTGGGCATCCTGCTTCCCAATCACCCGGATTTTAAGAAAGAAACGTACAGGTCTCGTCTCATACCGCCGAGACTGGCAGATAACTGCAAAGGAGATGATCCCTACGCCTGCATCTATGATTGGCCCGGCCAGCAGGCGACGGATCAGATTCGCAAATGGATTCACAAGGCATTCAAGAGAAGGGATGCAACTCCCCCGGACAACAGCCGAGACCAGTTTGGACGCAATAGAACAGGTAGCTGTTCAGACGGGTGGAGCTATTAGATAGGTGCGTAAAACGCCAGTGAAAGGACGATCCTGAGCCGTGGCCCTATCTACTACCATCAAGTCCATCCAGGACATCATGCGCAAGGATGTGGGCGTCGATGGCGATGCCCAGCGCATTGGTCAACTCGTCTGGCTGCTGTTCCTCAAGATATGGAACGACCGCGAGCAGGAGTTGGAACTGCTCGAAGAGGACTTCGCGTCTCCGTTGGTTGACGTAACTTGGATGGAGGAAGGTGAGACCCGCACGGCAGAAGACCTGCGCTGGAGTGCTTGGGCTGCTGACCGGGAAGGTGCCACCGGCGATAGACTGCTTTCCTTTGTCAACGATACGCTGTTTCCTGCGCTCAAGGGTATGGAGGTCGAGACGCCGAGTGCGGAAGAGGATGCGCGGATGAGCCGCCGCCGCTTGGTGCGCGGCGTCTTTGAGGACGCTTACCAGTACATGAAGTCTGGTATTCTGCTGCGGCAGGTGGTCAACAAGATCGAGGAAGACATTGACTTCAACGACGCCGCGAATCGGCACTTGTTCGGCAACATCTACGAGCAACTGCTCAAAGACCTCCAGAGTGCCGGGAATGCTGGCGAATACTACACGCCACGGGCGGTGACTCAATTCGCAGTAGATATGATTAATCCTCGCCTCGGGGAATCTGTCCTCGACCCGGCCTGCGGCACCGGCGGCTTTTTGTCCTGCGCGATTGAGCACATTCGCCAGCAGGACGTGAAGACGCCAGTGCAAGAGGCGCAGCTTCAGGCTAGCATTCAAGGCGTAGAGAAGAAGCCCCTGCCGCATTTGCTGTGTACCACGAACATGATCGTGCATGGCATTGACGTGCCGACCGACGTGCGGCACGACAACACTCTCGCCCGGCCCCTGCGCGACATCAGTATGCGCGACCGGGTCGATGTGGTGCTCACCAATCCGCCTTTTGGCGGCATGGAGGAGGACGGCATTGAGCACAATTTTCCGCGCGAGTTCCGCACCCGCGAGACCGCGGACCTGTTCTTGGTGCTGATTGTCGAGCTGCTCAAGCCCGGTGGTCGGGCTGCGGTGGTGCTGCCGGACGGCACTCTGTTCGGCGAGGGGGTGAAGACGCGCCTGAAAGAGCGCCTGCTCACCGAGTGTGAGTTGCACACCATCGTGCGTCTGCCCAACGGGGTATTCGCGCCGTACACTGGTATCAAGACTAATGTGCTGTTTTTCGAGAAGGGGAGACCCACCACTGAGGTTTGGTACTACGAGCACCCCTACCCGGAGGGCTACAAGTCTTACTCCAAGACCAAGCCGATGCGGATTGAGGAGTTCGAGCCGGAGAAGGCGTGGTGGGCGTTGTTGCATGAATCCTATCGCCGATATGTTTTTGGCCTGTTGTTCGTTCGTTAGTTGCTTTTTTCGATCCGCTCCGATTGGGGT
>VYDA01000529.1 GCA_009843665.1 Caldilineaceae bacterium SB0675_bin_29
GGTTTCAGACTGAGAAAACCGAAGCCGCCCAGCAACTTCATCTCCTCAGCGGAGAGGGTTGCCTCTCGCAAGGGGGTCCCTTCCTCCAGATACGGGTAGAGCCGTGAGAGGAGGGCTTCCTCGTGCGCCAGTCGTTGACGTTCTTCGACAGGGCCGCGTGAGCGCTGGGCGGCTATGCGCTCCAAGCGACCTTCAATCGTAACCATGTCGTTGAGCAGGAATTCAGCTTCCATTGCCGTCAAGTCCGCGCCAGGGTCAATTTGGTCGTTAGTGTGCGGTACATTGGGGTCGTCGAAGGCACGCGCGACGAGCAGGAGCGCGTCGTTGGCGGCGATGGCGTTAAGCAGGGGGCCGCGAATCTGGCCCGCACTGGCCGTGTCGCTGGTGAGACCGGCGATGTCGTTGTAGGTTACCTGTGCATAGACCGCTTTGCGGGGGGCAAACATTTCGGCGAGAAACCCGAGCCGCGAGTCTGGTACGTCGACTACGGCGGTGTGGACCTCAAGCCGGCCACTGGAATAGGCTGTCGCAGCGGTTGCACTGCGGGTCAGAGCATTGAAGATTGTTGTTTTTCCGCTATTTGGCCCGCCAACGATTCCGATCCTCATTGTTTTGAACTCATATTCATGGCTCTGCTATCCCATTGAGAATTCAGATCGGGGAATCTGGCGTTGCCTGCAGATTGGCGGATACTGGCGCCATGACTTTCGCGGCCCGTGGTGAAGCACAGACCTCCGTTGGAACGCTTTTCTGATAGCGTCACGCTTAGAGGGAGGGCTGCAATCTGTTATTTCTGAGTGGCGCCGGCTGTGGGGGCCTGTGCCGGTCGAAGCAGGGCGCACAGGAAAATGATCAAGAGCACTGGATTCCTGATGCAGGGGAAAGTGTATCGCCTCTCTTGCCCGTTACGGTGGGAAGGCGCCCGTGCACTTTGACTC
This sequence comes from Caldilineaceae bacterium SB0675_bin_29, assembly GCA_009843665.1. GTDB lineage: Bacteria > Chloroflexota > Anaerolineae > Caldilineales > Caldilineaceae > Bin5. Next base: position 939 of record VYDA01000529.1, read on the forward strand.
TTCACCGGTGTCATCTTACCGCAGAATCCCCTGCTACGCACGGAGTAAACGCGCGCAAAACTGCGCTTGTGGGCAAAAAAGGGTAGGGTGTACAATAAAAATTCGACTGTCTCCAGCAGGCGCCGCGGAATCACCCCAAGAGGACGCCCCAGGAGTCCAACAGGCCGAACCAGATCACTCAATTCAATAGGGTCCTCGCCGAAACACTGAACAACTATGGCAAATACAGCTTATTCGGTTAAAACACGCGTCCATTCTGCCCAGTTGATGGATCATCGAAATCCGCGGGCTGCTCACTTGGAGGCAATTGAACCGGCTTGGGGGGACGAACGCGCGGCCAGAGGGAACCTGTATATTCTCGTTGAACTGATTGGCAACAGTCCGGTCAGCAATCACGCCGTCCGTGAGATGCAGGCGACCATTGAACTGACATACTACTCGGCAGGCGGCCCGGTCAGCCAGGTACTGAAGCAAGCGATAGCCGACGCCCACGAAGTATTGCGCAAATTGAATCGGAACAGCCCGGACATACACCTGCAGGCCGGGGTCATTTGTGCTGCCGTCGTCCAAGGGCACCTGGTAATCGCATCGGCTGGTCCGACCGTTGCGTTCGTCGCAACCAGTGAGCGCCTGGACCAGTTCCCTCTAGATGAAGAGCGCTATTCGGGTTCAATCGGGGGTGAGAACGAGCCGAATGTGCACACTCACAGGCACGTTCTCGCTGACGGTGACGCCCTTTTTCTGGGGGAAAGCGAGTGGACACTGCAGTCCGACGTCAGGACTATAGGCGGGGCCGTGGTCAGCACTTCGGTCAGCAATATGCAGGATATGGTGATGCATCTTCGGGAGCAGGGCGACAACGTGCCACTGCTCGGCCTGCTGCTGGTTTTCACTGAGGAGGAGCAAGGCGAGGAAGAGGCGGCGGGGTCACCTCTGCCGACAGCCGTTGGGGCCGCTCCTCCAGTCCACAACGTGCCTGGAGAGGAGAGTTCCAGGAACGCGACGCCTCTCCGAGATCGGATGGGCGGGTCGACTCCGGAATTGCCCAGCGCGGCGACAATGCAACACCAGCTAACAGTTCCAGCGCGCCGGCCACAGAAAGAACCAGGCCAGTGGCGTAAGCGTGCGTTCCGCCTGTTGGACAGACCGTCAAAATGGTTCTCAAACTTGCTTCACGGACTCTTACCCGAACGGCAGGCCAGGCAGGACGAACCGTTGCAACAGCCCGAAATGGCCGTTCCCGAACCGGAAACTGCACCCATAGAGCAGGACCCGATTGAGCCGATTTCGGATCCCGAACCACAGCCGACGATGGGTGTCCCAGAACAGGCGCAGTCAGAGGAAAGGTTACAGCTGCCGGCGGTGCCGGGCTACGCGCCGCCGACACCCTCGCAGGGAAACCGACGCAGACTGATCATTGCGATTGCGATTCTCATCCCGTTACTCACATCTGCGGTTGTCGGCGCGGCTTTCCTACGCGAAGGCAACATCAATCAGGAAGAGGGCCTGCAACTCGTTGAGCTGGCCGACAGCAAACTGCTTGAGGTCCAGCAGGCTCTGTCGGTGGACGACAGGGCGACAGCGCGTGCGTCTCTGAGTGAGGCGCAGCGGTATCTGGACGAAGCCATTGTCCTGATAGGCGTAACCGACCAGATACAGGAGCTGTCGGAGGTCATTACGACGGAACTACAGGAACTGCTGCAGGTCCGGGCCCTTTATTCACTTGATGTGCCCCTGTTGGATTACGAAGCAGATGCAGAGCCTCAACGAATCGTCGTATCCAACCAGGACATATATGTGCTAGACAGCGGCAGCCAAGCTATCTCCCACTACAGAACAAACTCGGAACGAACGCTGTTGGAAGAAGATAATGGGGCCATACTGAAAGAAGGGGACGTAGTCTCGGGGGTAACAGTTGGCAGATTGGTGGACATTGCCTGGCAACCGCGCATCTCCGGCTTTGAAGACAAAGCAAGTCTTCTAATTCTGGACCGAAACAATAACGTCTTTCGGTACAATCGCCTGGATGGGGCGACGCACCTGGTCCTCAGAGAGCAGAGCTCTCTGGGTAGCGTAGGACAACTGGGCATCTACAACGGGCGCCTGTATTTGGCCGATGAACGGTCGGACCAGATCTATCGCTATACACCGGCGGGACTGGCCTATGACGACCCGCCGACCGAGTGGTTCGACGAGCAGGTCCAAGGCGATCTGGCGGGGCTGATCGCGATGGCAATAGACGGGGACATCTGGCTGCTCAGTGAAGATGGTACGCTACTGCGCTTTCGGGAGGGTCAGCAGTTGCCATTCAGCCTTGAGAGGATTCCGGGTCTAGGCGGCCTGCTTGTCGATTTTGCCATGGCTGAACATGCCGACGGCATGCTCTATCTGGCCGACGCTACGGACGAGCGTATCCTGGTTTATGACAAAGAATGGCGTTACATTCAGCAGTATGTCGACGCTGAGGACATTGCGCTGGCTGGACTGAGGGGTCTGTTTCTGGATGAGGTCACCGACATTCTATACATCCTGACCAAATCAGGGCTGTATGCCCATCCACTGCCCCGTTGATCAAGGGATGGTAACTGCGAATCCTTCTCCGGTTCGAGAGCTCAGAGAAGCAGGCTTCAGAGGACCGATGCGGCTTGCCTGGCATTACGCTCGAGTTGGCGTCGGTGGTCAGTGCGTAGTTGCCAGAGGTAGAGTGGGATATGGCCGGTCGACAGCCTCGCACGAGCCAACTGTCCACGATGGTGGACC
>VYDA01000448.1 GCA_009843665.1 Caldilineaceae bacterium SB0675_bin_29
CATAAGTAGAGTCCAGGAACTGGGCCTTGACCCCAATCGTCGTGGCATCACTGGACGTCCAGATCAGGTCGATATCGACACCTTGTATCGTCGACTCGGCACTCGCGGTCGGAAACGCCGGCCCACCGCCAATCGTCGCGAAATAGTTAATCTGTTGATCTTTATAATCCCAATAGAATGCCTCGATGTTCAATTGCACGGTGTTGTCGAGAAAACGATTCTTGGAACCAATCGTGATCGCGTCAATGAACTCCGCAGGATACGTCGGTTGAACCTGGCTGATATCCACACCACCGGCACGGTAGCCGCGCTCGTAGACGGCGTAGATCAGGCTATCCTCGCCCACATCCCATTCGACGCCAAAACGGTAGGTCACCTCGTCGTCACTCACTGTATTCACAAGGCTCAGACCGCCGGCCCCGTCAACATCGATGATCGCTCCCGGAATACCATTGATGGTCGGATAGAAACCGTCTTGCGATGTTGAGCCTGGCGGGATGACACCATTCGCGACGAGATAATCGATGAAGTCGTCCGGATCCGTCACCGTGGGAAAAGGTAATTGGTTCTGGCAGCCCGCCGCAAAGCTGTCGGGCGGCGTTATGAAATTCGGTCCAGGGGGCCCACCGCAGAACAGGACAAAGGTATGCGTAGTGCCGTCGACGAATTTTTCATCCTCGGTGTAGCGCACACCGAGATTGAGTCGGAAGGTGTCGCTCACGTCGAACGTCCCCTGGGCGAAGATCGCCCAGGAATCGCCGCCGTTGCTGAAGTTTTGAATGGGGGCGATATAGTCCTGGTTGAACGTGCCGCTAAAGTCGATTTCTTCGTCGAAATAGAATGCGCCAAAGACGGCATCAAATGAACCATCCAGTTCCGTCGCGAAACGCAACTCTGCGGTAAATTGTTCGTGCTTTTCCTTTGCTGGTGCCGGACCGAATCGGGGGCCTATAAATGTGTAGTCCTGATCAGCCTCGCGGTAAGCCGGGATGAACGTTAGCGTGCCGCTCTCCGTTTCGTAATTGAATTCCGCGAGTACGCCTGTATAGGTCAGATCCTGGAATACTTCGTCCGCACCGATTGGTGGCAGAAATGCGAATGCCGGCCCGGCGAGAACGCTGCCACTAAGCGCATTCGCCTCGTCGGAGGTCCCACCCGAGTCGATAGCGAAGCCCGAGGGCGTGAAATCCGTCAGAGGACCTGCAAAACCGTTGTTATTGTAGAGGCCAATGAGATCACCCGTTACCCCTGTTCCGCTGACGTCGCTGTGATCAACAGCAATCCGCAGCGACGCATTCTCGGACAAATCAGTGAGAAACTGAGCACGAAGACTGTAAGATTCCGCATCGTTTAAACCATCATCGGCATATGGATCACGCTCCAGAAAATTGCCTGAGACTCGGAAGGCGGAGGAGTCGCCAGCCGCGATGTTTAATGCGCCTTGAGCGGCGATCTTTCCGAAATTGCCCACGTCAACCTGAGCATATCCACTCGTTTCACCGATCGACGGCTGCACCGGAATGTAGTTCACAACACCGCCGGTCGCGTTGCGGCCGTAGAGGGTACCCTGAGGACCTTTGAGGAACTCGACCCGATCCATATCATAGAAAGAGAGACCGCTGGCTGCCGCAGGGCGGCCAAGGTAAACGCCATCGAAATTCTGCGCGACACCCGCATCAAAGAGCGGGTTTACTGTGTTTGCGCCGACACCGCGAACAAACAAGCTGGTCAGCGGACCACCGCCAGCGGCAACGCCCAGCGACGGTGAAATTCGACCGAGATCCCTGGCACTTTCCATTCCTGCACGTGACAGCTTGGCCATGTCCAGAACGTCCAGAGCGATGGCGGCATCCTGAAGCGACTCTTCTCGTCGCTGCGCGGTTACCGTAATTTCTTCCAGACCGCCCTGTGTTTCATTCTGAGCCACGGCCGGCAACGCCGTAGCCAATAGAACTGCAAGTGTGGTCACGCTACGCAAATCAAAGAGTTTCATGGTGCCCCCGGCATCGCTTTCTGTTTTAGATTAACGAACGAGCCTAGCGCGGGATTATGTATCAGGAAAACTAATTATTTTTATAGTTACTTATCGACGTACCTGATAAGTGGCTTAACCAGGCGAGTTTCGGCCGTCAGTAATCATTGCGGCGTGATGCCTTATGCGGTCTAACAACCACAAGAGACCCTGGTCTGCGGTTCTGGCACTGTGGTACTGCGCCATCAGCCGCATTGACGGAAATTCGAACGGTAGTGGAGCCGTCGCCAGCGCCATTACCGACTTATAGGTCGCTACGAGCCGTTGCTGCATAACCGCGAGGCGGTGAGTACCCACCAGGAACCACGGAACAACCGAAAAGTTTGGCGCGAATACCGCCATTTTGCGTGGCTGGCCCAGAGCCTCCACGTTCCGCTCGGTAAATGTCATATCCCTGTCAGGACCGATCCTTACACCAACGTGCGAAGCATTGAAGAACGCCTCCTTACTAACTTCGCGCTGGAAAATCGGGTTCTCGGCCCAGCCGACGATCACGTGCGACTCTTCAAAAACCAGTTCCGAAGGATGCTTCGCGACCGTGAATTCCTCGGGCACCAGCATCACGTCGATTTCTCCGCGCTCAAACTCAAGTTGAATTGCCTCGTCAGGAAGCCTGGTATCCAGCCAAACGCCGGGCGCTAATCGCTCGAGTTCAGACGCCATGGGAATCAGCAGCACGGTTGTGATGTAGTCCGACGCCATGAAACGGAACACTCGCTCCGAGCGTAGCGGATCAAACTCCGCCGTCATCGAGACCATGTTGTCGACCTGAGCGAGTATTTGCCTGACCTCGGGTTGCAGATTCTCCGCGTACGACGTTGGGATCATTCGCTTGCCATGCAGCACCAGGAGTTCGTCTTTGAAATAGTCACGAAGCCGCCCGAGCGCGGCGCTGGCCGCCGGCTGGCTAACGTACAATCGCTCTGCGGCACGCGATACGTTCCGCTCATCCAGTAGTACGTCCAGCGCAACCAGGAGATTCAGGTCTAGCCCTTTCAGTCGCATGCATTCACCTATAACCTGTGTAACTGTATTTCTATCAAAACATACAATTGGATTTATAGCAATTTGGGTGGTGAGATCAGCGTCAGTACACCTTACCCGGGAGGGGTTCCATGAACATTATCGGTACGGATTCGCTGGTGTTTGGCGTTGATGACGTCGACGCCTGTACTCATTACTTCACGGATTACGGTCTCGAACCTGCTGGAGACGGGCGATTAGAGGCGCTCGATGGGACATCGGTGGTCATCAGGCCGCGGGACGATGATTCGCTTCCGCCTGCTCTCGAGACCGGAAGCATGTTGCGCAAAACCGTGTACGGGGTTGCCGACCAGGCGACGCTGGACGCAATTGCCGCAGAACTTGGCAAGGACAGGGAAGTAAAACAGCTCGATGACGGGTCCTTGGAGTCTGTCGACGATCTCGGGTTTGCACTGGGATTCCAGATCACGGTTCGCAAAGAGTTATCGCTGCCGGGAGAAGCGATCAACTCACCGGGCGCGGCTCCGCAGCGGCCGGAAAATGTCGTTGCCGTTGAGCCGGACGCCAACCCAAAACCGCGGACGCTATCCCACGTCGTCTACTTCGTCCCGGACGCAGAGAAGTTCGAGGCCCTCTATGCGGAGCGACTGGGTTTCGTAACGACTGATCGTTTCACCTG
>VYDA01000538.1 GCA_009843665.1 Caldilineaceae bacterium SB0675_bin_29
CCGCATCGGGGTGCAGCACATTTACCCGAATGCCATCCGCGGCCAGTTCCAGCGCGGCGACACGGGCCAGCTGAGTCAGGCCCGCCTTGGCCACCGAATAAGCCCCGGACCCCGGCCCCGGCGCCGGCGCATTCTTGGAGCCGATCACAACAACCGCCGGATCGCAGCCCCACTTCAGAAACGGTACACACGCCTGCATGAGCCGCTGTTGGCTGGTCAGATTTACCTCAATGCTCCTGTCCCAATGATCTGTGCCTATCTCCCTCAACTGCTGGTTAGCCGGGAAAATGCCGGCGTTACACACCAGGACGTCCAGCCCGCCCCAGCGCCTCACCACCTGGTCCACGGCCTCCTTCAGCCCAAACTCGTCTGTTACATCGCAGCTGATTCCGAGCACTCTCTCCGTGTCGAAAAGCTCCGTGACCTCGGGAGCAATATCCAAAGCGGCGACGACCGCGCCCTGGCCCAGGAAGGCTTCCACGCAAGCCCGGCCAATGCCGCTGGCCCCCCCGGTAACCAGAACCACCTTCCCTTCGAACGGCGGCGCCTCGCCTGCCCCTTTCAGCTTCGCCTGCTCCAACTCCCAATACTCGATCGCAAAAATATCGCCCTCGCCCAGAGGCTGCCAGCCCCCCAAGACCTCCGACCATCCGATGGCCCGCACCGTATGACGCTTGATGTCGTCGATAGCAGTTATTTCCTTCGGGTTGGCTCCGAAAGCAACGCTTCCCAGGCCCGGCCACAATGCCCAACGAGGAGCTGGGTCGAGACGCGACAAGCAGCCGTCCGTATGGCGCTCAAAGTATTCCCCATAGTCCGCAACATACTCGGCTACATCCCGGTCAGCGCCCCTTTCTGAAACGACCAGAGGAACCCGCTTCGTGCGAATTACGTGGTCCGGGGTCAGTAAGCCGCGTGTCGCCAGCTCAGGAGCATCCGGCAAGCCCGAAAACGCTCTTGCCACTTCGCCCAAATCGGCTGAAGCAAGTACTGCCTGGCCCCTGACATCCGAAACGGCCTTTCGCAACCGTGCCAGGTCTTCTAAAGGCGCCTCTCTGTCTGTACCTCTAATCCCTTCAATTCCACAATCTCCGGTCCCGGTCTTCGCCTCGATGAAATCCTCAGCGGCCGTTACAATATCGATGTGCCGTTCATAGCTCTCGCGGGCATCGTCTGCAAAGGTAAAGACCCCGTGATTGAGCAGAACGATCCCCGGCAGAGTATCCCAGTCAGTGTCCCTGGTCATCTCGTAAACTGCGCGTGCGAGCACAAAACCAGGCATAACGTATGGGACGATCATCATCTGCGGTCCGTACAGGTCGCGGATGATGGCCTCCCCGTCAGGCGTATTGGTCAACGCCACAACCGCGTCCGCATGCGAGTGATCGACGTAGCGGTAAGGAATGATGGCGTGCAGAATTGCTTCCACTGAAGGGTTGGGCGCGTAGGGGTCGGTCAGGGCCGCCCGCTGTGCGGTGACCATCTCGCTGTCGCTCAACTCCTCCAGAGTGGCCATGCGCTTCAAGGCGTCCAACCGTACCGGCGAAAATCCTGGCTTCTCGATTGTTGCCAGGTCCCAGCCGCTGCCTTTGACAAAAAGGACCTCTTCCTCATCTCCGAAGATGTCCTCTGCTGTCGCCTTTACAGAAGTATTGCCGCCCCCGTGCAGGACAAGCGACGGATCGCGCCCCAGCAGCCGCGACGTATACACCCGCAGGCCAAGCGCGTCTCCCGCATACCCGCCCGCCTCTTTGTCACTCCATCTACTTCGCATGGTCTGACGTCTTCTACCCTTTCAAAAGCCTACTCGGTCAGCCGTTCCAGCGACTCTTGCACGCTCGGCCTTTTACCTGCTGCAACATCCTCTCTACGCCTCTCGTGGAAGACGGTCAGGACTTCATTGGATTTGGCCAGCCCGCTAATCTCCTCACAGTACATACCAAGCCTTTCGCCCGGGAGCGCCCACAGCGCCACGTCATCGCTGAGTGCGTTCAGGTAGGCTCTTGCGCCGCAACAGCCCAGGCTCATCGCCGCCCTGCCTCCATTCCTGACTTGGGGAACCACAGCGCAGGCGGGTCTTCCCATCGCCGGCGGAATACCCTCGTCGACTCTCGCTGCCGCTTCCGCCAGGATCAGGCTCTGTTGGGCGTGGGCGAAGAGCAGAACGACATCTGCCTCCAAGGGAAACTCGCTAAGCGGACCGTAAATCGCGTGCTGGACCGGCTGCGGCAAAACCGGAATCGCAGCCACCTCCTCCTCCCTGACGTAATCCAAGCCCGCCATTGCGCCGAGCGCTGCCGCAAGCTCCTCAGGGTGCGACGCGGACGCGCCTGCAAGATTATGCGTATGAACGCCTATGGCACACAGTTCGTGGTCCATCGCACTCGTCGAAAACACCTTCTGCGAAGCCTCCTGCCAGAAATAACAGCCGGCGGGCGCCACTTCCTCATACGACGCAATGCCTGTCGGCAGGTCATCGGTGAAGGCGACCGCTACAGGGGGAAGCGAAAGATGTAACGACTCCTTGAGTTGCTCGGCCTGGGTTATGTTATTGCTCACTGGATGCAACCTCTTTAGTGTGGTCGGGCCAGAGTTTCACTTCGTGGTCTTAGACCAATACTGCTGGCTACCGTGTCGAATAGTGTACTGCCTTACTGCAAACCTGGTTATTCCTGGATGCAGGACCCTCTAAGCGGAGGCTTTTCTTGCATAGTCGACCCACGCCGGCTTTGGCTTGAAGCCCAGAGTGAGGTTGAGTGTATACATCGGACTGTCTTCCTCGTTGCTCGTTTCGATTCTATCCGCGCCTCTGGTCTGTGCGTAAAGAATAGTCTGCACTTTGAGTGCCGTAGCAATCCCTTTGCGTCGATAGGACCGGATTACACCGGTCAACCCCGTGTCCAGACGTTTCCCCTCCGGGTCGTTCCGCCATAGGTTGCTCATTCCTATGAGGGCGCCGTCGTCAGCTTGGGCGATAAAAAAAGCCTCTTCATCCAGTGCAGGATCCCTCAAGACCATCTCCTCAAATTCAGCTACTGTTGGCTTGGCGAAGGGCTCCGTCGACGGCACATCACGCACGATCTCCCAGCGCAGATCGCGCAGTTTCCTCTTCCAGTCCGGCTCCTCATCGCGGAGTTCGGCCAGCGTGATTATGCGTACTTTGCTTTGGGCCAGCCGCGCGTGAGCCTCGTCGCACACGGATTCTTCGAAATCCGCGACCCGCAAGGCAGAGGCGGGTGACCGCATCTCTTCCCGAAAACCGTTTTCAACCAGGAATCGGACCCTGTCCCTGTCGTCTTCCCTGGCCCTGGCGATCATCCGCCTGAATTCGTACGTGTGCTCAGCCAGCAGCCTGTGCAGGCCACCAAACAGGATGGGGAGAAGGTGAACCTGCGGGTGATCGGGGTGGATATCAAACTTCAAGTATATCGTGGAAGGGTTGTCCTGCCAGTAAGCCTGGAAGCAGGTACCAACAGCCGCCATCTCCTCACTTGACGTATAGGCAGCCACTCTTTGAAGGAGAGAACTGCTAGGCCAGTCATTGTCTTCCCGCCTGAGGTCCTCAACAGTCTCAGGTCGCCCATTGGTTGACACGGCATGCAGCAGCGATGCGAGAGCGATGTACTCAAGCTCGCTCGCTTGAAAGGGGCGCAGAGAGTAGTCGGTCACGATCCGGCGTCCAGCGACGGCATC
>VYDA01000667.1 GCA_009843665.1 Caldilineaceae bacterium SB0675_bin_29
CACTGTGCCAGCCCGGGTCGGCATCTATTTGACAAGGGAAATGGGCTGGGCGGCGAACGCACGCGAGGCGCCGCTGAGTGATTCCGTGGTTGGTCTTTATGCGCTCTTCATGGATTTGGGATACGAGGTAACCTTTATTCCACATAGCTTCGATGCCGATTGCGAACTGGAAGTGGTAGCGGTGCCGTTCACGCTGGGAATCTCTGAGAAGGAGGGGAAGGCATTTGGAGCCTACCAGGAGCGAGGCGGCAGAGTGATCGCCGAACTGCCGATGACCAATCTGGAGGAGTGTCAGCAGGTGGGCGAGCAGCTTGGCCTGACTTGCCGTGAATGGATTCGCCCAATATACTTCATCGCCGGATGGAGTGTGAACGACAAAGAGGGCAGATTCGGCGGCTTTGCCTTCCACGATCAGGTGCTCCTGGACGACTACATGGGGCAACCGTACGCGACCTACCGCGACAGCGGCGAACCGGCGCTGATCAGCTCTGGCCCGGATGGACGTCTCCTGATCCCTACGTTTGCTTTGGGCCGCTCCTATTTTTCCTCGCTTCACCGGGGACTGCGCCGGCTGATTGAGGGCTGGCTTCCAGAATCTCTGCCTCCTGATGTTACAATTCAGGGCGTCCCTGACGAATACAGGTCTTTGGTGGAGGCCCGCCTGGTAGAAAGCGACCGCGGTAATTTGCTTTTCCTCATCAATCGATCGGGGTACGACTGGGAGGTGGAAGTGCAGCCCAGGGGCTATCAGCCCGAGAAGGTGAGGCTACCCACACACGGTGCCACACACAGGCTGGTTCGTAGAACCGGCCAATAGGGCTGCCGGGCAGGAAGGTCAAGTAGACCCCAAGCCAGACTTGGGAGATCTTCTGGCGTTGGCCGCAGCGTCAGAAACGTTCATTGAACTGGACGAATTAGGAGATTCATCAATCCAACTATTCAGAGGGAGTGAGGAATGAAGACAAGAGCAGCTGTTGTGTATGAGCACGACGCTCCAGTCGTTGTTGAAACTCTGACACTGGACGATCCCAAAGAGAACGAAGTCCTGTTGCGCATGGGTGCCAGTGGAGTGTGTCATTCCGACCTTTCGGTTATAAACGGTACGATTTACTACCCCCCACCGGTCGCACTGGGCCATGAAGGCGCCGGTATCGTGGAACGGATAGGCGCCAACGTCACCTACGTCAAGCCGGGCGACCACGTCATACTGTCGTTCGTGACTTACTGTGAACAGTGCGCGATGTGCGAGACGGGCAGGGTCTGTCTCTGCCGAGGCATCGACGCGCGCAAAGGCTACCTACTGGACGACACCTGCCGATTGCACAACGCCAAGGGCCAGGACATCCCGCAGATGTCCCGCATTGCCACCATGTCCGATCTTGCCGTGGTCCCCGAACAGGCTTTAATCAAGATCGATCCGGGCTATCCGCTGGACCGGGCGGCATTAGTCGGGTGCGGCGTAACGACCGGAGTGGGCGCTGTGCTGAGGACGGCGAAAGTTGAGGCAGGAAGTACAGTAGCCGTTATCGGGACGGGCGGAGTCGGCCTAAATGCCGTGCAAGGGGCAAAGATAGCAGACGCTGAACGCATCATTGCAGTCGACCTGGTCGAAAAGAAACTGGATTTCGCTCGCCAGTTCGGCGCTACCGACACGGTAAACGGTTCAGAAGTGGATCCAATAGAGGCCGTCAGAGAGATGACAGGCGGACTGGGGGTGGACTACGCCTTTGAGGCGATCGGCAGTTCAGTAACGATCCGGCAGGCCTTTGATATGGTCCGGCCGGCTGGGACAGCCGTGGCCATTGGACTTGCGCGTCATGATGATACTGTGCCGATTCCTCCTCAGGAGCTGATTTGGAGTGAGAAGAGCCTTCTCGGCTCATATTACGGAACGTCACGTCCGCGGGTGGATATGCCTGAATACCTTCGACTCTATGATGAAGGTAAGCTCATGCTCGACGAGTTGATCACGCAGACCTACCAGTTGGAGCAGATCAACGACGCCTTTGCCGACATGGAAGCAGGAAAAAACGCGCGAGGGATCCTGGCGCTGGATGTGTAGAGTATGGCTTTATGCTGACCAACATGTAAATTGCCGCCACTACGTCTCCTCTTCAGGCGGCAAGCCGATCAAGTCCAACGACTTCCACGCTGCGCACTCGGCCAGCCACTTCTCCTTCACATTGACAGGCAGCGCGCCGGTACTCAACCTGTGCGCTGTTGCCGCGCTGCAACGCAATTCCACACCGAAGCTGCGTGTATTGCGTTCGGCTTTGGTCACGCGTTGGCGAAGATTGTGCAGGCCGGCAGCAGCCGCGTGAATCTCCGCCTCGGTGTTGTCCCCCTCGCTTATGGTACGTGCTTTCCCGTCGGTCATGCCATCCTGCAACCGGGTCAACTGCCAGCGCCCCTGCCAGTCAGAAGTCTCCTCAGATTCTGCGGCGAAAACGTTCAAGGAAAAGTCGGCCTGGCTGGCAAGCGCATCGCGGTAGAACTGATATACGGTTCGAAAGCTGCGACTGAACTGTGCTGGGGGCAGATCGCGGCGAGCCTGGCTGCCATAGCCGCGGCTGGATAGTCGCTCGTCCAGAATGGCCACTACGCCGCGGTCAGCCGTCCGCCGGATCAGGCGGCCGAATCCCTGCTTCAGCGTAAGGGTCATCAACGGGACCATATATTTTCTGAAGCTGCTGCCCTCCTCGATCTCTTCAAGTGCGTTCGTCCGGGCCTCATGAAGCGGGTCGCTTGGCGTGGGAAATGGGAGCTTGTCAAGAACGCCCAGGCTCATGTCGTCGCCAGGCGGGTCGACACCTTCCCAGAAGGCCATCCGGGCCAGAAGAACGCTGTGAGGCGTATTGCGAAACCAGTCGAGGAGCATATTACGGGGACGTTGACCCTGGGCCCGCAAAGGCCAGGCGACGTCATTCAATCTCTCATGGACCTGCTGCAGACCAGTCCAGCTGGTAAAGAGACATAGAGCCCGACCGCGGCTCACATTGAGAAGCCGCTCGATCTCAGCCGCGACAGCATCGTAGAACGGGTCTTTGTCTCGCCAATTGAAGGCGGGAAGTGCGGGCTGATACAGCAGGGCTTGTTGCGAGTAGTCGAATACAGGATCGGCGACTAGCTCCATTGGGTCGCCGGTCACTCCACATCTGCCCTTGAAGAGCGCGAAGCTGCCTTCAGTTGCCAGGGTTGCGCTTGTGAAGATTACAGTTCGATCCTCCCCTTCAAAGAGATGCCGGGCAAGGTCTCGGGACGGATCGATCGGTGCGGCATGGAGACGAAGCCTCAGGCGGCGAGAGCCCCGAATCCTTTCGGCATAGCGCACGGTAATGTCGTCCCTCGAGCTGCCTGCCACCGCCTTCAGTTTGCCCGCCAGAGAACCTAGCCCCTTCACCGCAAGTTCATAGTTGGCTTTTTCTTCGGATTCCTCGGCAGAGAGGGGCGGGTGGTCCTCTTCGTTCTGGTGACGGAAAGGGTTGGCTTGGCGCATTTCGTCCTGCAGTGTACTCAAGTCTCCTGCCAGCTTTTTCAGCTCATGCAGATCGGAATCAATTCGATAGATTCCTTTGTCTGAAATCTGCTCAACTTCGGCAAATGCCATTCCGTTTTGCAGGACCAAGTCGTCGAGCCGCGAATCTTCCAGGTACTTCTTGAAGATAGCTCCCGCGAGTAGCTGATCC
>VYDA01000067.1:0-1791 GCA_009843665.1 Caldilineaceae bacterium SB0675_bin_29
GCCTACGCCCCCGCACAACTGCTTCGCCTGGCAGCAGAAGAGCCAGACCTCATAAATCAGGTCACGTGCTGGCAAACACTCGCCGCAAGCCTGTTCGCGCGCTGGCGGGGACAGCCGCGAGCCCCCGTCAGCAACAGTGAAGTTGGCTGGACTGGCATGCTTAATCGGCGAAATCTGACGTGGGATGAAGAGCTCGTAAGACGGGTAGGCGTTGATCCTCGACACCTGCCCACTATATCTGACTATGCGCAAGCCCTGGTTGGGCTGGCCGAACCTTGGGCCTCAAAGTGGCCGGAGCTCGCTAAAACACCCTTCTTCCTGGCAGTCGGTGACGGCGCCGGCGCAAATCTCGGCAGCGGCTGTTCAGACAACACGCGCATCGCCCTGACGATAGGTACCACCGGCGCAATGAGAGTCGTCCTGCCAAACGAATCTCAACACGGAGAGCATAGCCCCGGAGAGGCCGGCATGCTACACGTTCCCGCCGGCCTTTGGAGTTACCCAATCGACAGCAACCGCTGGCTGGTCGGCGGCTCACTGACCGACGGCGGCTCCCTCTTCTCGTGGCTACACGAAAACCTGGCCGTCGATGACACAGACGCCCTTCTCGCCGCCGCAGCCGGCATCCCCTCCGGCGCCCACGGTCTGACCATCCTCCCCTTCCTGCGCGGCGAACGCGCGCCCGGTTGGGCCACCGAGGCCGCACTTACCATCAGCGGCATCTCACCTGCAACCACGGCAGCCCACATCTTCCGCGCAGCATTCGAAGCCGTTGCCCTTCGCTTCCGCCTCATCTACGACCGGCTCCGCCCTCTGTTGCCACCGAATACAGAGATTGTCGCCAGCGGGGGCGCACTCCATGAAAACAGACTGTGGCGGCAGATCCTAGCAGACGTCCTCCAAGCCCCCGTGCACCTCATTGATGTCGACGAAGCAACCAGTCGCGGCGCTGCCATACTTGCTCTGCAAGCCCTCGGCTTCCCACTGCCGCCCGACCCGCCCACGGTTCACACCGCCTTACCCGACAGAGAAGCCGGCGCCATCTACGCGCACGCTTTGAGTCGGCAGCAGGAACTGTACGACCGGGTTATCGGCTCCACGCAGTTGCAACAGGTTGAACTACCTGGATAAAAATTTTGGATGAGGAAAACCGGGCAAGTGCCGGTCACGGAGTGGAGGATACCTCAGGCTGACCGAGAACGCCTTGCCTTGGGGTGTTTCGCTGTGCCGGCGGTCAGTCACCGGCTACCCTCGTCGCCGCGTTCAGTCTGACGCCAGCCGGGCTCTTGCGCCACACATATAACGCGGCCAGCGCCAGGACGATGTAGACAACTGTCACTACGCCAAAAACGCCTCGCATTCCTATCAGCGGGAATACTGCCGCCCCTAACATCGGCGCCACCATACGTCCAGCAGCGCTGACACTGTTGCTCAGTCCAAATGTAGTGCCGTGCGCTCCATGTGGTGTGCGCAAGTTCAGCAGGGCACTCGTAGCCGGCATGATCGAGCCGGCGCTGACTCCGATCAGCGCCTGCAGAAAGAGCAATTGCCAGGCATTGGTCACAAACATCTGCACAAGGTATACCAGAATGGCGAATACGGCGCCCGCGGTCAACACCTTCTCATGCCCTATCCGGTCGCTGAGTCGCCCAAAGTAGACCGCACTGACGGAGCCGATCGCTGCCTTTGCGCCAATACTCAGCCCCGACAGGACGGCAGCTCCTTCGTTGGAAGACAGCAGTTCGACAAAGAAGAACGCCAGTAGCGGCATCGTCACCGAACGGCCAACGC
>VYDA01000067.1:1801-3686 GCA_009843665.1 Caldilineaceae bacterium SB0675_bin_29
GCAAAAAAGAGACCCAATACAGTGACGGCATGTCGGGCGCACGCAGCAGATTGCGATAGCTCGCCCAGAACTTGACTCGTTTCTCGGCAGGTGGGGGTTCAAAGTCCTCTTGCACCCAGAAAATGACTGCAATGCCCGCCAGCGCCAGCGCCGCGCCTGTAAACCAGAAACTGGCCCGATAGCCGAATGCCTCGCCTACCAGTCCACCTATCAGGGGTCCGACCGCGGCACCAACCCAGAGGCCGGTCTGGATCAGGCCAAGAGATTCTCCCGATTTTTCCTTGGGCACCGTCGCCGCCACCATCGCGCTGGTGGCAGAAACGATTCCAGTCAATAGACCCTGGAGTGTTCGAATCAGGACCAGCTGTTCCGCGCTCTGGGCGAATCCCATCAGCGCAACCATCACTGCGCCACCCATCGTTGCCCGGATTAGCATTGGCTTACGGCCATAGCGGTCGGCCACCGCCCCCCATACAGGGGACGACAACATCATGGTCACCGCTTGCGCCGAAAACACGAGACCGGACCAGAACGCGACCGACCCTCTCGTAGTCACGCCCAGTTCCTCCACATAGAGCGGCATAAAGGGATAGACCAGGCTGAAGCCGGCCACGGAGAGAACCTGCACCAGGAACAGCACGTACAGGTTACGGCGCCATTCTTCCATGTGCATTCTCGACCGTTTGACCCCGCGGATCTGGGTCGCTACGAACTAAATCGCTTTTGTAAACCGCTAAAGTGGGACAAGAACTATGGTACCACAGTCAGGCGTCTCGGACAAACGCTTTCCAAGTGTCCAAGTCGCGCCTAAGGGTAAAGCCGGTCGGCCCGCACTCAGAACATCTGCGGAAAAAGATAGGCGATCATGCCCAAGGTGATGTTATACGACGCGTGTGCGATTACGCACGTTGATGTGTTGTACCGACTCCGTACCAGCCCCAGAATTATCCCGACGATAAAGACTGCTAGCGTAGAGAGGGTGATCCCATACTGGCTGTGCAGCAAAGCAAACAGAATGCTGGTGAACAGCAGTCCAAAGCGCGGCTGCAACGCACCCCGAAACAGCGTTTCTTCGCCAATGCCTGCAGCCAGACCCAGCGTAAGAATTCCAGGTATCGACCCAAGCAGGGGCCCGATGAGCACCTCGGTCAGCCGCTGAACATCCTCATCCAGGCCCCATCCGGCCGCCTCAGCAACGATTTCGAGTGCAAGGATTATGGCGACAGATAGCAGGCCCGTCCCGATGCCGACAGCGACTTCAACAGGCCGCGGCACCACCAGCCCGAGCCGCTCCAATGCCGGCAGCCACTTGCGACGCGTCAACCAACCCACGCCGACAGCAGCCCATAGGGCGAAGGTAGTCTGCTGCACCCACAGCGATACCAGGAGAGTTCCTCCGTCGGTCTCACTGGCCTCCGACAGATCCGCCAGCGTATCCAACCCTATCGCCAGCGTCACCGACAGATTCAACACAACCAGCATGACGAAGGAAATTGCGACGGCGTGAACAGTGCTTCTCGCATCGATTCGTGTTACGTCCGCCAGCAGTCTGCGAACCGAAGGCAGCAGAAAGAGCGGCGCGGCCGCCGCCGGCACCCAGATGCCCAGTCCCAATACGTCAAGTCTTTCCAGTACCTGCAGAAAACCTTCAACCTGCTCGCCTCCGTCGCCTCCCGCGAATGCAAGAAAACTCTCCCTGAGTTCGTCGTTTGTCCTCATGCTGATCGCGATGGCGTGTAGTACCGCACCGCCGACCGCAATAGTTCCGAATATGAGCAGATGAAGGGCATAGGTCAGCCCGGCAACCTTTTTCCCGGATCCCCCGCCCAGCCTCTGCTTGTCCGCCAGATTTGCCAATAGGACAATCAGGAACAACGGTACGAAC
>VYDA01000383.1 GCA_009843665.1 Caldilineaceae bacterium SB0675_bin_29
CTCCGACCCTAGACCAGTGAACTGCATTCAATCCATGACTCACCAGAAGTGGCACCCAATCCGGTGACAGGTTCATGTCGATCAGGAGATTCAGCGTCAAGGTATGGAAAGCGGAACTTCCCGTTCTTCCAGCCTCCACGCAGCATAGGCTAAGGACTGGTCGATATCTTCTCGCTCAAGATACGGGTAGGCAGCCAAGATCTCGTCGGCGGATCGCCCTGATGCCAGGAGCCCGACGATTGTACTGGCCGTCACGCGTAGCCCTCTTATGCAAGCTTTGCCTCCCATCACGGAGGGGTTGAACGTAATTCGGGGAAAGGCTTCCATTTCATGCTCTACCACTTTTGCTTCAGGAATACGGTAAGCCTGTCAGCGTTCGCCAATGTACTGTCTGGAAAAGTCCCGCTAACTGAGCAACCTTCACAGTGGTCGTATCCGGACCCCCGTTTCTTGTCTCGTGGGCTGATTGTAGCCATTGACTCAGTTAAGTGCAAAGTGCGTGCAGAGGGAATTGCGGCATTCAAGTACACTGCCACAAGAAAGTACAGTAGTTCGAGGCTCTGAATTTGACAAATCTCCAATCGGGGAAATGTCGCCATGAAGCGAAACAGACGCATTCCAGCTTCGTTCAGGACGGACATGAAAGTGAGAATGGCTCTCAACTAAAGCCTTGTCACGAACACGTTGACTCGCTCTCAGAAGATTTGACGGTATGTTGGGATCCAGCAGACTATAGAAGTGGCAACAGGGTAGAAAACGGTATCATCCAAGACTGGGTGCAAATGTACAAAGAAAACGCTACTCGGCTAATCTCGGTCGATCTTGACGGCACACTGTTTCGCAGTGATGGCATGCCTGCGCCCGAGGGCGTACGGATGCTGCAGGATGCTGCTCAAGCTGGAGTTCGAGTGGTAATCAATACTACGCGAAACGCTGCCGGCGTTCAGCAACTGTGTACGCAACTGGGGTTGAGCGATCCAATGATTTGCACAAATGGGGCGCAGGTTCTTGCTTCTCCTGCCGGTCCGATTTGGGCGTCATACACGATTCCGATGGAGGTCGCGCGTGCGATTGCGCGGCTCGCGGATCGCAATGGGTGGGAGGTGAGCACAAGTGTGGGAAGCTGCAGTTACTTGCGGCAGAGGCCGGGGCAGCCGCTTGGGCCTGTGGAGAACAGGCCCATCGCGGGACTGGAAGGCAGGCAGGGCAGTTCACAGCTAGTGATTGTAGCAGCGAACGAGGAAGCCTTGGTTGCTGAGCCTAAACGGATGATTCTGCATGAGCCGGATGCGATTGCCGCAGCACGGGAACTTACAGCGCGGTACAGTCAAGGGTGCCGCGCGGAGACGTATTACGAGCCCGACGGCAGACTGCATTCGCTGTGCATTTTTCCCCTTCGTGCCGACAAAGGTACGGCGCTCAGACTCGTGGCAGGTAAGCTGGGTATTCCTCTGGGACAGGTCCTCGCCATCGGTGACAACCCCAACGACATGCCAATGTTTGCCGCGGCAGGCACAAGCGTTGCGATGGGCAATGCGCCGCCCGAGGTGAAAGATTCAGCCACAGTCGTTGGTCCCACCAATGATGATGAAGGGGTGGCGTGGGCAGTGCGACGGTTCGTCCTGGGAGGTGGAAACTGAAAGCTCCCAGAGCCGAATCCTGCAGATATCTTCAATACCTGAACTGAAACTGGGAAACGGGAGTGAGTGCCTATTGGTCCACGACCGAGCCGTCCTCATGCAGGCGCGTTTTTACTTCGCGTGGGGCGTAGGGATGGCGCTCGGCAGCGTCTGCCGCCAACTCGATGCCGATGCCGGGTGCATCGGGGATGATTAGGAAGCCGTCTTCCTGGGTGAGGGCGGTCTTGACGATTTCGCTCTTGGGCGGTTCGTTTTCGCCTATGGGGTATTCCTGGAGGGCGAAGTTGGGGATGCAGGCGGCTAGCTGGATGCAGGCGGCGGTGCTGACCGGGCTGAGCGGATTGTGGGGGACGACCTGCACGTGGAAGGCCTCGGCGAGGGCGGCGATCTTTTTGGCGTGGCTCAGGCCACCGACCATGCAGACGTCGGGACGCACGAACTGGACGGCGCCGCGCTGAAGCAGGGCCTGGAATTCCCAGATGCTGTGCAAGCGTTCGCCGGTGGCGATGGGGATGCCGATCTTTGAAGCCACGAGCGCCATTTCGTCCAGGTTGTCGGGTGTGACGGGGTCCTCGTAGAAGAAGGGGTGGTAAGGCTCGATGCCGCGGCCGAGCACGACAGCTTCGCTGGGGGTAAGGCGGCGGTGGATCTCGATGCAGAGGTCGACGTCGCGGCCGACTGCCTGGCGGTAGGCGGCGACGGTCTCGATGGCGTCCTCGATCATGTCGACGTGGGTCTTAAAGTAGGGCAGATCACGGCTGTCGTCGAGGAAGGGGGTGAGGTGCCCGACGGCGGTGAAGCCGCGTGCGCGGGCGTCGGCACAGCCGGCGATCAGCTCTTCCTTGGTTTCGCCGAAGACGTGGTAGTAGACTCGGGCTTTGTCGCGAACCTTTCCGCCGAGAAGCTGATATGCAGGCACACCGAAATGCTTGCCGGCGATGTCCCAGAGGGCGATGTCGACGGCGCTGAGTGCGCCCATGACGGCGGCGCCGCGGAAGTGGCTCCAACGGTAGAGGTACTGCCAGTGGTGCTCGATGCGCAGGGGATCCTGGCCGATCAGATAGCGCCTGAAGGTCTCGACGGCGCCGGCTGAGGCTTCGAGGAAACCCCAGGCGCCGGACTCGCCGAGACCGGTGATGCCGGCGTCCGTGTCCACTTCAACGAACAGATAGCGGTCAACGAAAATGGTACGGACATCGGTGATCTTCATGTTGATCCCCCTCTAGCGGCTATTTAACGCCCAATCCTTCGCGTTCAGGCCGCTGCGGATGCGCCATGTCAGCAGAGTTTGGAGAAGCTCTTCTTTGCGGGCTGCGTGGGCGGGGTCGTCCCACAGGTTATTGACTTCCTCAGGATCGTTTACAAGATCGAAGAGCTGGCCGTAGGGTTCGCCGACAAAGTGGACCAGTTTCCAATCTTTGGTACGCGCCATCGACATGTATTCGGCGGGCAGGAGGCCATCGCGACAGTGCTCGGCAAAGACGGTCTCCCGGCCCGGCCAGTCCTCGCCGGCGAGAGCAGGCAACAGGGATTCGGCAGCGAAGTCCTCCGGGGGCTCGAGGCCGGCGAGCTCGAGAATCGTGGGTCCCAGATCGAAGAGAGAGCAGAGCTGATCGAGGGAGCGGCCGCCGGCGAAACGGTCAGGCGCCCAGACGATGGTGGGCACACGGGTGATGATGTCGTACATCGTCCACTTCTGGCTGTGGCCGTGATCTCCGAGGCAGTCGCCGTGGTCCGAGGTGAAGATGATGACGGCATTTTCGAGGTAGCCCTGTTCCTCAAGGGCGGCCAGAAGCTCGCCCACTTTTTCGTCGATCATTGAGACGTTGGCCATGTAGTAGGCGCGCTGGCGATGGCGTTGTTCGGGTGTCGGGTCGAGGAGGTGCATGACCGAATCGTGGTCCACTTCGGCGTTGTGGGCGCGCATTGCAAGGAAGGGGGGAGGCTGACCAGCAAGCTCCTGCTCCGTGACCGGTTGGAGGGGCAGGTCCTTGTCCATGTAGGCCTGACTGAAGCGGGGGGATGGGTCGTAC
>VYDA01000239.1 GCA_009843665.1 Caldilineaceae bacterium SB0675_bin_29
CGTAGGCGCGGCGCGTGTTGGGCGCCATCGCCTCAAAGGCCGCCTGCACGCGGTCCTGCGACGCGCTGTCGCCGTCGACGGGAACAAGCACGCCGGCCGGCGCCTGCTGCAGCACCGCCAGCACGCCGCCGGCGGCGTCATCGACAGTTGCTTGCATAGCGTCCTGCGAAATTGGTGGAAAAAGGTAACAAAAAGAAGGCCAAAAAGGTGTCCTGTGCAAATAAGCGATAAGATGGGGTTTTTGAGCAAAAGAATGGAAGGTAAGAGGCTGTCGTTTGATGACTTAGCTGAAGGAGAGGGCTACTATGGACAATAAGCGAATCATCCGCGTTCTTGAAACCACCAGAGAGTACATAGGAGAGCACCTTCCTGGCGCAGCCGGCCGCGCATCGCCGAGAGCACTGCATCCAGAAAAAATGCCCTTCAAAAATTTCTTGGTTTTCGCCGACACATGAACCGGTATCAAGTAAACTGTAAAGATCGAACCAATTTCTTCAGCGGGGCGGAACGATCTTTCGCAGGGGATTCATGGGGCCCACACACTCACAGGGAGACGACACGGACACACACGAACACATCACAAACGCACTGGAGACCATAGCTAGCCCCAACAGCCTTCTCACTCCTCTTCACTCTCTTCTCGCAGGCCCTGTCACGCCGCCGAACACCTCTTCGCTCAGCGCAGCGACTGCCGGAGATAGTGTAGTCAACGCGAGGGGCTGCTGATCGAGCAAAAACAGGTGTGAGCGGCAAGTGGGCGTCAATCACGCGTCGCGCGATCGGATCAACCAGAGGTAGGCATCCTCAACAGTCGGGGAAGCCGGGACCGCATCCGCAGTGGGTTTTTCTTCTACCAATACTCGATAGTGGGTTCCCTGCTCCGTGTGGGTGATGGCAACCACCTGAAAATCCTCTCGCTCCTGCACTGCGTGATCCACCGTCGTAAACTCCCAGACGCGCCCCGCCGTCGTCTGCAGTAACGTCTGGATACTGCCGTGAAAGCGCAGCTGCCCGTGGTCGAGGACCGCAAGACGCGAGCAGGTCTGAGCGATATCCTCGGTGATATGGGAGGACAGCAGCACCAGCCGCTCACGCGCCAACTCGACGAGTAGATTGCGGAAGCGCACCCGTTCCTGGGGGTCCAGGCCGGCCGTCGGTTCGTCAACGATGAGGACTTTGGGGTTGCCGATTAGCGCCTGAGCTACGCCCAACCGCCGCTTCATACCTCCCGAGTAGGCCCTGATCTTGCGGCCCGCCGCGTCGCTCAATCCGGTCAACTCCAGCATTTTCCCGATCTGCCGGCCGCGCTCTTCTGCAGGAACACACTTCAAGGCAGCCACAAAAGCCAGAAATTCGCGTGCGGAGAGATTGTCGTACATCTGGATCTCTTGCGGCAGATAGCCGAGCTGTGCGCGTATCTCCCATTTCTGATTGCGGTCATCGACCTTCCAGTCGCCCACGAATGCAGCGCCGCTGGTGGGCTGTAACAGAGTGGCCAGCACCCGCATCAGGGTTGTCTTGCCGGCGCCATTCGGTCCAAGCAGGCCGAACATCCCCATCTCAATGTCAAGGGAAAGATGATCGAGGGCAACCGTGTGTGTGCGGTAGAACTTCGAACGGTAGACTTTTGTCAGGTCGTCAATTGTAATGTTCATCGTGTTCACACCAGCTCAGATTGAGGACAGGCCCTGTAGCAAATCTATGTGCAGTAGTTGATAAGGGCCTGTTACCTGCTGCTCATCGGGCGGACGTTCGCGCTTCTCCGGGTGTGCAGGCCTTTTCGGAGGGAGGCAACTCATAACCGAAACTGTCTTGCAGAAACCGTCGCATTGCTTCTTCAGTAATGGGGTCGCCGCCTGGGGGATGTGCTTGCGCCAGCGCGGCGATCAGATCGGCCAGAGCGTCGCGCCCCAATTGGGATTTGAACCCGTTGAGCGCAATGACGAAATGGGCAAGCTGGCAATTGCGGCGTATTGACCAGGTGCCTATAGGAAGTTGCTCCGGCAAAAGGAACTCAGGCATAAAGGAACTGGTGTTGCCGAGACTCTCCAAGTCAGGAAGGGCTATGCCATTCCATTTGGAGAGTTCCTCCTCAACAAACGTCTGCTCTCCTGTTACAGTCAGCACAAGCTCATGAGCAACGACAACCGCAAAAGCCTGCAGGAGAGGCGCTACGTCCGACTGAGACTCCGATTCCTCGCCCCACCGGCCGTCTGGCGCCTGCGGATTTACGCCCCCCAAACTCTCCCGTACGCATTCCTGGTTTCCAGTGTCATCAGGGAGGTCACACGTTACACTATAGCTTCGCAGGTTGCCGGACCTGGTCAACTCATTTCTTGGCCAGAGAACCTCATCCGAAAGCCACGCGCGGCCTACTTCGACTGCAAGATTCAACTCAGCAGCTGCTGCCGGTGTATGCACAGTCTTGACTTCAGGTGGAGCTCCGGAGGATGAATCAGAGACAGTCACAGATGTCGAAGAATAAGAGAAGCTGCTTTCAATCTTATTGGGGAATCCAAGGAGGGATCCCCCTGTAACTATGCCCTGTACATATGGTAGTTCTACCGCCTGGTACGCTGCGGGGGGAAAGGGCTCGAGCCACTCGCCCAAGGCGCGGCGCAGTCGCAGTAGCTTCCGCGCGGTTGTTGTTGTCTGCCCGGTACTCAGCTTGCCTACCCACGTATCGCCTTCCGCAGAGGAATCGTGTCTGTACACGCCTCCGGCCACCAGGAACTGCGGAGGCTTATCCCAGGCAAAGACGATCTCGTCCCCGGTCAGCGCGCCGAATGCGCTTGAACTATGGAAAGGGCCATCCGAACGACTTAGAGCGATCTGCAACCTGTGATTCTCACCGGCTACGTGCGGGCCGGCGGTGCGCGGCCATGACAGCCAGTCGCTGTCGCGCATCCACTGCAGATCATGGCCTCCCACAAAACTGACGTAGCCCTGGCGATATGAAACCGGGTCGCCATCAGTAATCGCATTGGCAAGCTGATAATCCTCGCGTAGCAGGATGGGAACACCTGTATACTCTAGCTCCAGTTCGATCTTCCCGCCCGCCGTAACCGTGGAGGGCAAGGGCCCCAGTCGGACCAGTTCGCCGATGCGTTGGCTGGAGACCGCTTCCCCGTCCGCGCTGGCCGCAGTTACGTGCAGCCCCGGATTCAATCCCAAATCAACCATAGCCTGTGCTTCGCCGCTCCGGTTATGCAGACGCATCCGAGTCCCTATCTGCAAAGTCCTTCTTTTGAGCGTGGCGTTCTGTTCAACGTCAACCACTTCCCACACGTCGGTCTGTGCGGCCGCAGGTGGGGGAACCCGACGCTGCCCGGCGTTAACGGAGTAATATTGCCAGGTCCCACCAGCTGCGACGACAGCCAGCAGCGCCAGACCGGCAAAGCCGCGCCGCCATTTGGGAGACCAGCCGCTTCTGCGGTCCAGCCGCGTATGGCCGGCCATGGCCAGGAGCAACATGAGCGGGATACAGCCCAAATAAAACAGGAGGAAAGAAAACAGCAAGGGACGCTCTGCCCCCAATCCGGCCACCGGATTCAGGTCCACCGTCAGCAAGGTGAAGTTCAGCGGCGTCAGCAACGTAGCCGTGGGCATAAACAGGCCCAGCCAGGTGAGCGCGCTGACGGCGGCAACGGCCGCCGTTACCACATAGG
>VYDA01000157.1 GCA_009843665.1 Caldilineaceae bacterium SB0675_bin_29
CCACATACAGCAGCCGGTTGAACGCGTCGAAGGCCACTGCGGTAACGCCGCCAATTGCCTTCGAATCTAAGGAGAACTCCTTCCACCCCTTACCGCCGTTATGCGAAACGTAGACACTGTGCCTGTTGGCCGCGCCGATATATACAATGTCCGAATCAACCCGGTCCACCGCGACCGCGTTGACGATCACACCGCGCGGCGCAGGCAGCGGCTCCCAGGCCCCGTTGAGCCCGCCGTACAGCCGTCCGCCATCCACCGCATAGCTGCGCCCGTCCACCTGCGCCGCCGCAGCATAAGCGCGAACGTTCTCCAACCCGGAAATCGGGACCCCTTTCGGCCCGGAAGCCCCCGCCGCCCCAACAGTTGCGACCAGGGTCAGCAGCAACAGGGTCGTTCCTGTCAATAGTATTCGTAGAATCATGGCTGGTCCTCCTCTGACTTCGTTTCAGACGACTGTTGCCATGATTGTACGTTCCTCCCGGACAGTTTTCCGGCCATCTGTCGGAACATTTCCGGACCATTCTCTTACGACTGGTTCGCCTCCCACCCCAATTCTGAGTTCACCTACACTAGAGTTCCCTTGCGCTCTGCCCATCTGGCCCTCGCAGAGGTCCTTCCCAAAGGTCGCACGCCATCGTCTGCCATCCCGAAAATCCTGCAAATCCTGATTCAGACAACGTAAGTCTCAAAATCTGGGACACGCCAAATCTCAAAACTGCTTGCGGGCCATTTATGCGTGTGCTATCATTTATTGTGCTAATCAGTACGCATTGGCTGATGGTCCAACTTTATGCCGTCTTCTGTCCGTTCCCCACAGGCAGAAACACAAAATAGAGCCCAGGGGCAGCTGGTGAGGCCCTCTGGGCTCAGGTTTCCGGATTTTCGACCCGCACAAACCGGGCAAATGGATTCCAGGAGTGGAGAAAACCGATGGGAACGCAGTCGCGCTCACATGTCAGAGCAGCAGCGCAGTCAATGATCTCAAAGCGGATGTCCGGCGTCATCCTGACGCTGGCGGCAATTCTCCTGCTTTCCGCATGTACCCGTGAACGCGTCGCCGAGGAGGCGGGCAACGCCTCGGAGCCCCCGCAAGAAGAACCGGATACGCCGCAACCCGCAGCGACCGAAACACCGCTGCCTACTCCCGAAGACACACCGGTGCCGTCCACCGTCACCTATGAAGTCAAACCTGGAGATACGCTCTCCACTATTTCGGAAAAATTCGGTACGGAGATCCAGCGAATCCGGGAAATGAATCTGCTCACTACGGACTCGCTCCAGGTGGGGCAGGTGCTGCGTATGCCCTATGTGCCCGGCCTGACTACGCCCGAAGGCATCCCTACGCCCACCCCCGAGCCGTTCAAGTACACTGTTCAGGAGGGCGATACGCTACTGTCGATTGCGCTTCGCTACGACGTATCCTTGAACCGGATCCTCAGTCTCAACAACTTGAGAGACGAGCACAGCATCTCCATCGGCCAGGAACTTCTGATTCCTAGTTCAAGCGTTTCCACCGGGCAGCCGAGCGCACAAAGGGGCGCTGCCGATCCCGCCCTCTCTAGGCAGGTGGGCACACACACCGTCCGCGCCGGCGAAACCTTGGCTTCCATCGCCGATCAGTACGGGGTGACCGTGGCCGAGTTGATCGCCTTCAACAGCAACACGATCACCAATCCACATGTCGTCAGGGTCGATACCGTTCTTCTCATACCCGGCCTGTCCGCCGCCGACGTCAGCATTATGAACCAGACGCTCTACACCGTTCAGGAAGGAGATACTCTCCTTGGCATCTCTCAACAGTTCGGTGTCACTGTAGACGCGCTCAAAGCGGCCAACAACATTTCCAACGCCGACCTGCTCCGCGTCGGAGATCAACTCATTATCCCGCAATCGACCCAGTGAGCCCATCCATTTGGGCCGACTCTCGCCCTCCAAAACAAGCCAGGACGATTCCCCCGCCCCAGGACCTGAGCAAGAGGGACACTGGTCGCGCCCGCCTCCGCAGAACGGGTTCCCCTGGCGTCTTCGCAGCGCATGCGACTCCCGTTTGACACCAAAGACTACTCGCGCGGGTTACGCAATGAAATCGCGCCGGTCTTGCCTGCTTCTACGCAATACGAAATACGCATTACGCAATAGGCAATGAAGCGCGTCCTCAACCAGAACGCACATCAGATGGACTGTTCGGTTATCGGGATCGATGCTGCGTACCCGCGGGGCTGGCGACGATCAAGTCCGTCACCAGATCGAGGAATAGGCCGTGCTCAACGACTCCGGCACGCCTCTCCAGCGCGCCGGCAATGCGCTCCGGATCTTCCATCGGACCGAACTGACAGTCGAGGATCAAATTGCCGCTGTCCGTTCGAAAAGGACTGCCGTCCGCCCTTGTCCGTACCTCCACTGCCGCGCCAAGCCGTTCAATGTACTCCACATGGGCCCGTAGACCAAAGGAAAGCGCCTCCACCGGCAGAGCCCACTTCTCGCCTAATCGCGCAGATAGCTTGCGCTCATCTACGATGATAATCTCTCGTTTGCTCGCCTGAGCGACAATCTTCTCGCGCAAGAGCGCCCCGCCTCCGCCTTTGATGACACGCAGCTGCGGGTCTACCTCATCAGCGCCGTCAACTGTCAGGTCGATGCGAGGATGACACTCCAGGGTGGTGAGCGGAACTGCCAGCCGCCGCGCATCTGCCGCAACCTGGTCCGAACAGGGGACGCCGAGAATCCCTGTGAGCGTACCCATTGCCAGGCGTTCCGCGATACACTCAAGCGCCTTCAGGGCCGTACTCCCCGCGCCCAACCCCACGATCATCCCGGACTCGACGTGCGCCACCGCAGCTTCGGCCGCCTGCCGCTTCAGAGAATCTATCTCATGAATCTGCATTCGTCACCGCTTCAAAATGTTAACGCGACCGGAATCAGGGCTCCCACTCACGAACATGGCGCCCTTCCCCCGATCGCGTACGCCGCCTGTCTTACGCTGCCCTCACGCCGCCAGCGAACTGACCAGCCGCTCAAGTTCCGACTGGGCCTCTTCCCCCAGGTCGATTCGCAACACGCGCCGCCCTGCATCCATCAGCGCCTGCCGGTCGCCCAGCGACTGCGCCTGGATCAGGACCCCGAACGGCACCGCCGACGCCGCCGAA
Organism: Caldilineaceae bacterium SB0675_bin_29; assembly: GCA_009843665.1. Classification (GTDB taxonomy): domain Bacteria; phylum Chloroflexota; class Anaerolineae; order Caldilineales; family Caldilineaceae; genus Bin5. Next base: position 3,147 of record VYDA01000157.1, read on the forward strand.
CCTGGCTCGTCGGGGATGTCAGCGTCCGAAGAGGGCCTGTCAGTAAGTTGAATGAAGAGACCGTTGCCGCGATCACCCTTGTGCAGCTGGCCCGTAGAGTGGAGAAAACGGGGACCGTAGCCGATCGTCGTTGCCAGCTTGGTCCTGTCTCGCAGACGTCCCTGCAGGGTCCCAAGCAATCTGCTCACGGGCGAACAGGGCCGAATATACGCCTGAATGCTGATGTAGTCCCCCACCGCCGCCTGATTCACAAAGGCCGCCAGCGCATCGACCGCACTGCCCGGCGGCCTCTCCCCGTCTCCTTCGCCAAGGTATACCTTCAAGCCCCCCGCCTCCAGCGACGGCTGCGGCGCCGGCAGGCTTCCACTCTCCATATAGGCCGACATCATCTGCCGCGACTGCTGCTTCGCCGACTCCACATCCGGCTGATCGAACGGGTGAATACCCAACCGCGCCCCCGCGACCGCCGTCGCAAACTCCCACAGGAAGAACTGTCCCCCCAGGTCGTACCGGTCACGGAAG
>VYDA01000621.1 GCA_009843665.1 Caldilineaceae bacterium SB0675_bin_29
GGGGGGGGGGGGCGCCCCCGCACAAGGGAGGGCCGAATAGGCCCGACCGCCCAGATGCGAGGAGAGATGGGAGAAGAGTGAGGAGTGAGAAAAACCTGCGCTCGCCTCCGTCCGGCGTCGAGCACTACATGAGGCATAGTAGTTGCGAAATCTTGAAATTGGGCAATCTCATTGGCAGAAACTCAGCCCAATCTTCGACTTATCGCAACAACCTACAGGCTCATCTCGGGATTCTCTTTTGCGGGTCCATTTGCATCCATGACAAGGAGGAACAGTGATGAACAAGTGTCTGAGGTTTGCCAATCTGCTCGTTATTCTGTCGTTTCTACTCACCGCGTGCGCCCCCGCAGCAGTTCCCGCCGAAGCCCCGCAAGAGGCGGCAGCCTCCGAGGCGGACTCTAGCGACTCTTCAAGACCATCGGATATGGCCGCCAACCAGGAACTGACGGTGGGCAGGGTCTTCTATTTTGCGGGTCACATCAATGAGGCTGCCTGGTATGACGGTACCAATGTCATGGGCGGCGGCCTTCTGGAGCGCCATCCTGACGGCAGCATCCGCCCATGGGCTGCCGACTCGTGGGATGTCAGCGACGACGGCACCGTCTATACTTTCAACCTGAATCCCGATTTGAAGTGGTGTACAGGTGAGCAGATTACGGCCCAGGATGTGAAGTGGGGCTGGGAATGGCTCAATATCCGGTTCAAGTGGGCCAAGGATTACGCCTGGTACATGGTGGAAGGAATTGACGAATTCCTAGAGGCAACCGCGGACGTGGCCACCTATGATTTCGACAGTTGGGGCGACGCCACAATCAGCGGCCTGGTTGCCCTGGACGACCAAACGCTTCAGGTCAATCTGAAGGGCGTGACTCCAGCATTCATTGACGTCACGTCTTCAGGCATTCTGGGTACATGGGGGCTTCTGGACCCGGCGCAGATCAGACTTGGTACGGACGAAGCACCGTGGCATGAACATCCCGACTATTGCGGCGGCTTTGGTCCCTTCATGGTGGAAACCTACGATCCAGAAGAGGATGTGAGCGTGCTGGTACCCAATCCCCATTATGTACTAGGACCACAGCCCCTACTGGACAAAATCACGCTAAAGTCGATACAGGACCGTCAGACGCAGCTGGTGCTCTACGAAAGCGGCGAGCTGGACATCGCGATGCCGTCGACCGCTGATTTCGCCCAGTTCACCAGCGACCCGAACCACCCCCTGAATAAGCATGTGCAAGGTTTCGGTCTGGCTGGGTTGCAGTGGCTTGAGTTCGATGTCTCGGCGGAACCGACAAACGATCCCAAGATCCGCGAAGCCATCTATTACTCGATCGATCTGGACCTGATCCATGAGACGGTCTATCGCAACCTGCGGCGGCGGGCAACGGGTATCATTCCTTCGGGGCCGTTCTACCGTGAGGACCGGCCGGCGTACTGGCAGGCGGACCCGGAGCGGGCCAAGCAGGCGGTGGCTGACTCCACTTATGGCAGCGCCGAAAACGTGCCGCCAATTCTTTACTGGTCCCGCTATCCAGATCCTGAGTGGCCACAGCTGGCCCAGGCGGTGCAGCAGATGGTGAAGGATGCGACGGGCCTGGAGATCCAGATCACGGTTGCCTCAAGTATGGAGGCTTCTGAGAGGGTAAAGTACCAGATCTGGGAGGACAGCTACGGAACGTTCTCCCTGGACGCACAGGCCTGGGGGTCATACAACTTCGCCAGCGACTCTTTCATCGCCACGCGCCATACGCATTGGGGGGATGAGGTTACCGTTTCGCTGCTTGCGGAAATAGAGTCTAATCCCAATGAGGCAGACCGCATTGCGGCGTGGACGGAGTTCGAGGATATCGTCTTTGGCGAGTACTGGATGATCCCGCTTTACTGGCCGACCGGCAGATTCCTGGTGAACCCGAACGTACAGGGACTGGCTTTCGATCCCACTTTCCGCTGGATCAATGCCGAATACATGTACATTGCTGAGGAGTAACAGTCGTATAGGGCAGAGAGAGGCCTGAAGTGGGCTCAGAATGGAAGCCTGGGCCTACCCGATGCAGAAGATCCTAGCTTCGAACGGGATTCGCTTCAGGCTCTCTCCCCTCTTGGCATGGCAAAGGAAGGTGTAAGGAAACAAGAGCGAGAGTTGGGGAGAAACAGCATTGCAGACTCATCCAACACCGGAGGCCTCGGGCACACTTTTCGAAGATATACATGTCGCGAAGATGCCCAAACACAAGTACGGGTACCGCGGCAATGTGGGCGATATCGCCCTGCTCAGAGATGGACGGTTGTTGATATGTTACACTGAATCCGGTGACATCCTTGGAGACAACGTAGGCGCCGGAGATATCGTGAAACGGTACTCCGGAGACCAGGGTAGGACGTGGAGTGAGCCGGAAAGGCTAATTGCGCGGGCGAAGCCATTTCGCGAGGATGAGGGATACTGGCACCCCAGTCTGCTGCGTTTGCAGAATGGTCAGTTGCTTCTTTCCTACATCTATTTTTACTTTTCGGATTCTTTTCCGCGTTTCGCCCACACGTACTACCGCCGTTCGACCGACGACGGCGAATCCTGGGGCGATCAACTGATCGCCACGCCCCACGCCGGCACGAATCACGTCTTCAACAATAAGCTCATCCAACTGCCCTCCGGTCGTATCCTCGCCCCTTGCGAGAAGGAGGTCGGGGAAGAGGAAGACGACCACAGGGGCTATATCAGCTACGTTTTCTACTCCGACGACGACGGCTACTCCTGGCACCGTTCTGACAACGTTATCGATATCCTTCCGGTGGAGGCGCAGGAGCCGCACGTGGTCCTTCTGAAGGACGGCCGCCTGATGATGCTTTGCCGGACACACAGCGGTTACATTGTCCGATCCTATTCCGAAGACGACGGTGTCACATGGTCGCCGGCTGAGCATGTGCTCAACTTGAAGCTATCGATCGTTGGGTCTGCGCTCAACGTGAAGCTTATCCCGTCCACCGACGACCTGCTTCTGCTGCGCTCGACCGACACCAAGAACAGACTGCGAACACCGTTTGTCTCAGCGATTTCTACGGATGAAGGACGCACGTGGATGCATGAACGGCCGATCGGTTCCGATCCGGATGAAGACTACGGTTATCCGAGTTTGACCTTTCTGAACGATATGGCGCTGGTCAGCTATCACAAACGGGACGGCATCTACGTGGCACGAATCGGCATCAATTGGTTTTACGGCAAATAGATTCCGTCTGCTGGAAGGTTGCGATGGATGACAGGAAGGGGGAGGTGGTAAGCCCGCAAATCAATATCGACAGCCTATAAGTTCATCCTGGGAGCAGCTATTTCCAGGTCCCTACCGCTTCTGTGGTAAGGAGGAGTTCTGATGGAAAAGTATCTGAGATTCGCCAGTCTGCTCGTGATTCTGTCGTTTCTGCTCACCGCGTGCGCCCCCGCAGCAGTTCCCGCCGAAGCCCCGCAAGAGGCGGACTCCACCGACTCTCGGCGACCGGCCGATATGGCCGCCAACCAGGAATTGACCATGGGCAGTGTCTTCTATTTCTCGGGCCATTTCACTGAGGGCTCTTGGTATGATGGCGGTCTCGTCATGGGCGGCGGCCTTCTGGAGCGCCATCCTGACGGCAGCATTCGCCCATGGGCTGCCGACTCATGGGAAGTCAACGAAG
>VYDA01000428.1 GCA_009843665.1 Caldilineaceae bacterium SB0675_bin_29
CCATCACCCTGGCTGGTGCCGAGTCAGCCAGGCCGATGGTGTTGAAGGGTTGCTAGCCGTCGTCCGGCTTCGCAGCGACGGATACCGTCGTCGAGCGCGTCCACGGGTTGTCGTCCGCATCGAAGGTGCCTTGCAGCGACTCGACGGCAACCGTGAGTGCCTTCTCAAGATCGGCCCGCGTGACGTTGACCGCCGTGCCGTCTACCGAGGTCCAACTCACCGGAGTGCCAGCGGCGGGCAGCTCCAGCCTCCACTCCCTCACGTCGCTGCCGAGAGCGGTCGCACCCGAAGCGACGAACCACACGTTCGCGTTTCCGACGCCACTCGCGCTGACCTGGATGACGACCCGGAACGTCGAATTGGTGTTCGTCACGGCGGACCAACTCACACCGAGCGTATCTACCGGCGGGTCGGCATCAGTGGCGCCACGTGTAGCGGTGACACCGCTGGCCGACGGATCGATTGCGGCAACCGTAGCCGTCGCCGACGTGTCGGCGTACGGGGCAGGCGGGGTCGAAACCGTGGTCTCGTCAGCAGCGGTAACGACCCGAACCATGAACTCGCCGTCGCCGCCATCGGCAGCGGCCGGAGTCGGGATTGTGAAGCTGCCTGGGACGTTCTCGCCGGCTTCGTCCGTCACGGCGGTTGCCGTGGCGCCCGTCCACGCACCCTGAGCGCCGGTGTTGGTCTGGACGGTGTACGTCGGGGCGGCGAACCCGTCAGGCATGTTCTCAGGGTCGGCCGTGTACATGACGGAGATGGTGGTACCCCAGCTCTGGGACTCGTCGAAACCGCCGTCGTCCGCGTCCTCGTTACGCACCCGCGCCGCTCTGACATTCAGGGCGCCAGCCGTCATCCCCTCGATGGTACCGATGTTGACGTTCTGGCCCGGGGCGACGGCGGTCGTCGCGTGGGCGGCCGGGATGTTGAAGGTGTAGTTGCCCTTCGAGGCCGTGATCGTGTAGCTGCCGTACGGCACGCTGATCGCGAAACCTCCGTTCATGCCCGTGGTGTCGGCGTACTCCGCGGCGTCGGCAGTCGTCGCCGTGGCCTTGACTTCGACGCCGCTCAGCGGGCCGCCGCCCGGAGCGCGCACCCTGCCGGTGATGCTGGCGTGCACGAAGCCGGTGAAGTCGAAGCCCGTGGCTGCCGAGCCCGCGTGGGCCGGCGCCTGGATCACGCCGGGCACGAATGACATCCCCGCCTTCTTCACGCTTACCTCTACGGTCGCGCCCAGATCCTGGGCCTCGAACTCGGCCGTGTAGGTGCCGTCGGCGCCCGTCACGAGCTTGCCTTTGTTCGCGCCGCTCGTGGCCGCGTTCGCCGGAGGCTCGCCGTCGATCATGACCTCGACGCCCGCGACCGGCGCGTTCGTGCCGGAAGCGCGCACCGTGCCGCTCACGGAGGCCGTCATGGTGACGGCCGTCAGGTCGATGTCATGTCGCGTGACCGTGTTGTCCCCCGCGTAGTCCTCAATGGAACTGGCCGGGTTGTTGCCACTGACTGAGGCATCCACCTTGATCCTGTCCGGCATGGCCCTGCTCTCGCCGGAGCGCTTGTGGCTCGCGGTCGGGATACCCTCGATGATGTAGCGGCCACCCGCATCGGTCGTGGCCGACACGCCGTTCGCCGTCACCGTCACGTCGGCGACCCCGAAGCCATCGGTGCCCTTGACGCGCCCGTACAGCGTGGCTGTCGCCGGCGTCACGTCGAGCCGGACATCGCCCAGCAGCGGGTCCAGCGCGTTGCCGACCATGCCGTCGGCGCCCTTGATGGCCATCAGGTCTGCGGCGTCGGCATTGGTCCTTGCCCGCCAGCCGTCCGGAACACCGACCGTATAGACGCCCGATGCGGTGCCTTCGAAGCGGAACTGGTGCGTTTCGTCAAGCACCTCGTTCCCGGCAGAGGTCTCGCCCGCACCCTTCACTGCCTTCTCCGTGGTGGTGTGCGACGCCATCTCGCCCGCGAGGTTCTCGCCCTCGACCGGCGTGATGCTGACCGTCTGCCCGGCCACGAAGGTCGGGTCCATCTCCTCGAAGTCGTCGCCCTTCCTCATGACGCCCTTCTTCCAGATCAGACCTTCCACGGTGTGCGTCGTCACGTACGCGAACGAAGCGCACTCGTCGTGGTCCTGGGGCGCCGTGGCCTGCAGCGGGCAGAGCTCGACCATCGAGCTGAAGCCGCCCATCGCACCGAACGCGCCGCCAGTGATGCCGTTGGCGTCCATGCCCGTGTACGCGGCGAGCTCGTCGGGGTCGAGAAGCTTGATGCTCGCGTCGGCCGCCTTCGCCGCCTGGACGACGACGTTCTTGTCCGCGGGCAGGCCGCTGAACGTGTGCACGCCAGCGGAGTACTTCGTCATCTTGGCCGCGTCCCACAAGGCCTTCGTGAAACTCCGCGAGCGACCGCTGTCGTCGATGTAACGGACGGTCAGGTCGACCATCTTGGCGTCGCCGTTGCCGTCCCGTACATCGCCGCCCAGCACGTTGCCGGTGTAGCCCATCACCTGGTCGCGCTCCTGGTGCACGTAGACCTTGAGCGTCTGGGTCGAGTAGGCCACCTCGATCGTGCCGGCGTCCATCGTGCCCGCCAGCGACAGACCGGTGTGCGTGTACTCCACCGAACTGCCCTCGTAGGCCTCGCCGCCGTCCAACTCGTCGTCCTGGTCCTCGGCCAACGCGAAGGTGAAGGTCGCGGGCAAGTCGCCCTTCTCGACGGTGGTCTCCAACGCCGCCATGCCGTCGTCGCCCAGCATCTCCGGCGCGCCCTCGACCGCGTCTTCGCCGTGCATCACGCCGATCGCCCAGCCGGCCAGCGCATCGCCGCCGCCGTAGTCGGTGGTGACCGTGGCGCCGCTCACGGTCGCGTCGACGTTCAGGTTTACGATGTCGTTGGCATTCCCGGCCGCGGTCGCGAACATCTGCGGATCCCAGGACACGTCGGTCATGCCGTCGGCCACGTCGTAGCCTTCGACCGCGACGCCCGCCTTCACCATGTTCCCCTCGGTGCGGTCGCGCCGGACCTTGAGCGTCACCGAGCCGTCCTCGCCGGTCTCGCCGCTGCCGACCGTGGCGCCGGCCGCGCCTTCGAGCGTGACGGTAGCGCCCGAAAGCGCGTCGCCCGTCTCGTCGCCGTGCCTCAGCGACACCGTGAAGCTGACCGTCGTGTGCGTGATGTCGAACGGGACGTTCTGCGCTGCGGCCTCGCCGACACCGAGAGCGACCGAGTAGCCTTCGCCCGGTCCGCCGTACGCCACGTCGTTGGCCGCGAGCGCCGCCGCGACCGTGGCGTTGATGAGCACGACCAGCTGGTACGGGCCGGCCTGCAGCCCCTCGAACGAGAACGCGCCGGTCGCGTCAGTCGCGCCCAGCCGCTGCTCGTTGACGCCCGGACCCACCAGCGCGACCGGAATGCCGGCGTGCGCCAGCGGATGCTCGCCTTCGTCGTACATGTCGTTCTTGGCCGCCTCGTCGAGGAACACCATCCCCGAGACGCTCGCGGTGCGCGCGTGCGCGCCTTCGAAGTTCACGATCCTGGACTCGTCGTCGCCGAGCGCCACGTCCTCGCTCATCGAGTCGAACACGTAGGCATCGCTCTCGACCGCAATCGAGACCGTGTAGTCGCCAGCCGCCAGGCCCGCGAAGGAGTACTGGCCGCCC
>VYDA01000292.1 GCA_009843665.1 Caldilineaceae bacterium SB0675_bin_29
CAGCCGTGCCCACTCACGACCCCGGTGGTCGATCGTGGGGCGGGAGAGCGCGCGCTGCACGCGTCCGGGCAAGTTTGTTGGGCCGGGTATCTGCAGAAAATGGCGGCCGGCGCGGGTTTGGGTCATATCAGATTTCCTTGTGAGCAGCAGCGTCAGGCCAGTTCTTCCTGAAGTCGCCGCAGAACGACTTCGGTCTCACCTTCTCGCAATGTATGGACGGCAATGTGCAGGCTGCCGGGGTCTGAACGGCAGAAGATCGCCGGTGAGCCGTTTTGCAGCGCCTCCGAAACCTCCGCGGCAGTCCGGCCTTTATCACCTTCATCCCAGTTGACGCTCAACCGCATCCACGGGCCTTCCCCATCCTCTTGCCACATATTGTCCGCGTTGACGCCGTCAACGCCGGCCAGTCCGGCGGCGATCTGGGCCGCTGTTCGTGATCTGCGTCCAACCAGTGGCGCAACGCGATCGTCGTCCCAACTACCTCCTGGCGGTCCACCTTATATCCCCGCCCGATACTGTTGTTGCCGGTCTCAAAGCCGGTAAAGCCGTTGAGCCGCGCCATGCTGACGTACTCGCCGTCCCCGCAAAGGATGCCGGTCGAGTTGCCCGAACCCAGATATTTGCCGCCGAAACAGACCAGGTCCGCCCCGCTGGTTGCGACCCGCCTCATGCGCTCCAGCGGGTAGATCTCCGCCGCCGCGTCAACAAGTATGGGAATGCCTGCCGCATGCGCAATTTCAATCGCGTCCGGCAACGATACCGTATTGGGGAAACGCTCACCCGCCGCGAAGTAGAGTATGCCTGCCGTCTGTGACCCGATGGCGTCGCGCAACTGCTGCGCCGTGCAGCTGTCTTCGTCGCCCACCTCCACCAGCTTCCCGCCTGGCACCGTGACGCTGCGATCATAACGGTAGCGGGTCGGCTTTTGGATCAGGAACTCGTCCTTCATCCCCGTCGTATCCGGCAACTGCTGGATGCGCTCTGCATCGCTGCCGGCCAGGATAGCCGCCGCGCCCTGCACCAGCGCAGCATAGCACCCGGACGTCACCAGCCCGCCTCCCGTCCCCAACATGTCTGCGATCGCCTTCCCCGCACCGTCGAACACGTCGTCCATCAACGTATAGGCAGTATTGGCTGACGCCATCGCCTCGCGCACCTCCGGCGAAAGGACCGAACCGCCGAGGATCGTCATGTGGCCGCCGGCGTTGATTATCGGCCGGATACCGAGCGTCTCATAGATATCGGAACTGGACATTGTTCAGCGCTCCTTGATTCAGTTGAAGAAATCCTTGTCTTCCGGCGCCAGATGTTTGCTGGCAGCCGTCTTGTTAAACGTGACACCCAGACCGGGCCGGTCCCAGACGGCAATGTAACTGTCTTCAACGATTGGGTCGGGCAGGCCGTCAACAATATCATACCACCAATCCGGCCGCGCCACCGGGTACTCGAACGCGATGTAGTTGCGCGGCAGCGTCGCTGCAACCTGCACCAGCGCCGCCAGCCCGATCAATCCGTCCCCCGTCCCGTGCGGCGCCATCAGAATTCCGTGCAGATCAGCATATTCGGCCACCCACTTCAGTTCCGCGATGCCGCCGATGTCGGCCGGGTCCGGCCCGACGATGTTGACCGCCTGCATTTCAAATAGCGGCTTGAAGTGCTGGCGCAGGTAGATCTGCTCCCCCGTATGGATCGGCGTCGACGTGCTGCGCGTCAACTCCCTGTACAATTCCGCCAGTACATATGGAGTGTAGTCGCCCGTGATCGTATCCTCCAGCCACATGAGATGCATCCCCTCCACGGCCTTGGCCAGCCGGATCACGTCCGGAACCGTCCAACCGGGGCCGCAGTCGAGCGCCAGGCCGACCCGGTCCCCGAGCACCTCCTTCATCGCCTCGATGCACGCCACCACATGGTTAAAACCTCTCTCAGTCAGCAGCCCGCGCTCCGTCTGGTGACTCACCCCCAGGCGCTCGCCGTAGGAGAAGTCGTCCAGTTCGTCCGGCATGCGGCTGTGGAAACCGATGCCCTGTTTGATAATGGCGAAGTTTTCGCGCGCTTCCGCCATGCGCGCCATATTCTCGGCATAGTGCTCCGGTTCCTGCCCTGCCAAAGGGAAACGCAATGCGCCGTTGTAAACCAGCACTTTGTCGCGCACCTTCCCGCCAAGCAGCTTGTAGACCGGAAGATTCGCGGCCTTTCCCGCGATATCCCACAGCGTCATCTCAATGGCACTGACCGCGCTCCCCCACGGCTTGAAGCTCCCCAGCCGCCGGATGCGCAACATGACCCGCTCCACGTCGGTCGGGTCCTGCCCCACTATATAGTCGCGATAGAACAGGACATGGGGCTTGAGATAAGGCTTGTATTGTTCGGCCTGGCCGTAGCCCTCAATGCCGGCATCGGTCGTGATCCGAACAACCGGACTCCCGCCAAGAATCGCACACTTGAGATCGGTGATCTGCATAGAGAAACTCCGTCGAAGAGAGAGTTGAGTATGTTACGCGTGGTCACACACGTTTAGTCAACTATCCGCAACAGCCGCAACCGCTAAGACCCTTGGGAATTGTACTGCGCTTTACCGATGAATGCCAGCAATCGAAGCGCGCGGCGAACAACCCAAGGTGGAGTGAGTCTCAATTTCTGTTGTACAGCCCGAAAACTTGGGAAGACTGCATCTCTTCGGACTAGCCCTTAGTGATTCTGCTTCACCCGATCTGGACTTACAGTAAACCGCCTGAAGTGACGCGAACGGTGATGGGCAGTCACAGGATTATCTGACGTACAGCACTCGCTGACAGTCGCAGCGGACGATAGCCGTCGGTGATCAACTGGCTAATGACACTCTCTAACAATACTTGCCTCCCTTTTCAGCCAATGATGCCAGAATTTCGCCGAAACTCGGTGCGTTGGCACTGAAAAACCCTACTTGACGAACTGACAATTCGCATTAAAATAAGATATAGTTCGCTTCTGACGATGTGAGTACAGTGACGTAAGGATGTGAAATCTGGATTTCACATCCCTAGGTCTATATTCGACTATCTGTTGAGTTCATCTGGGGCAATGACGATGACAGGCATGTCGAAGCTAATGGACAAGGTGGCGAGCCGCGTCCACGTCAATCGCGCTTTCACGCTCTCCCTCGAAGACATTCGGCACAGTCGCTCTCAGTGGCTCGACCAGCTCGACTTTCCAGACGAGACAGTGACGTGCATCTATCTGGATCCGGTACCTGTTCCCCTCAACCTCCCCAGTCAGATCCGCCCTCACGCAAGCGACACAGTATACCGCAGACGGTTGCAAGGAGAATGCGTCTTTCCACTTATCCAGGAAAACCCATCGCTGTTAGTCAACGACCGGCCCGCGGCTAACTGCCTTGAAGCCGCTCCCAGGATCCCTTACCGCGTCGGAGTCGAAAAAGGTATACGCCGAGAAGACCTACTGTACGCTCAAGACCCACTTGGCTCTCTTTGTCCTGCAACAGGCCTCAATGTTTTGTGTCAGGTAGATCCGGTGCGTCTTGCAGCATCGACTGCGTAACACGAGTTCCTACACATGACTAGGAGGAGAAACGCATGACTAACCGAAGAATCTCACGTCGAACGTTCGTGAAAGCGGTCGGGGTCGCCACAGGCGGGTTGATGCT
>VYDA01000221.1 GCA_009843665.1 Caldilineaceae bacterium SB0675_bin_29
TCGGGCCGTCTGAGAAGATGACTGATCAGGGTTTCTTGTATTCTTCCGCCCACCAGCCTGCTCACAATTGGAACATAATTGTACGCACAGGTCGTAAATAGAATGCAACTTCCGCTTGGCTTCAGGACGCGATAAATCTCGGCAAAGACGGGGGCCGGCCGCTCGAGATGCTCGACCGCCCACTGGCTAATGACAAGATCGAAAGTATTGGCGACGAAGGGTAGTGCTTCTCCGTCAGCCAGAGCGGTAAAATCCACAGCTTCGTTCTGTTCAAGATCAGCAAGGCCCAGATCAACGCCTACTGAAAGCTTCGCGTCCCTAAATTGATTCGCGGCCAAACTCATGCGGCCGCACCCCAGATCTAGCATGGTGGAGCCCGGCGAAACGACTTTCTCTATCATGTCGCCATATCGTTGACCAGCGTATCGGAAATTCGGATACCATCTGTCAAACATTTGCTGGCATTTGTGATATTGATCCGTTTGGGTGAAGTCTTGTTTTTGCATGAGCGATTCGAATCGTGGTCACTGGCACAATCAGAGTTCTTCATGGCTAAAGCCACAACATCGAGAACTCCAGCATTGCGTCGGAGTGGAGGGCATGATCTCAGTTGCTTGGGAAAACCTGGCGGGACCGGCAGACCATGTTGTTATCCACAAGAGCCATTTCGGATTCGCCTACTGCATTCGTGTGGCGGCATTACTGGCAGCATTTCCATGACGACGTAATTCGTGACCGTGTTGGAAGTTCCATCAGTGTGGACTTGATTCTTATCGGCTTGTAACACAACCGGGCCATGGGGCGACTCGCGGCGACAGATGGAGGGAAGTGGCGGAAAGCAATTACGGCTGACGTACATCTTTGTTCTATTCCGGGTGTGGCTGAAGCCGATCGGGGTGCGTTGGGCGTCCTTGTGTACAGTATCGAGCGGCACACTTCCTGGGAGAACAAGGAATTCCTCTGGCCGCATCGGTGGAAACCACTGGTGCTAAGTATTTCCCTTTGCCCACAACGCCGCTGAAACTCCGTTATTCATGTTCAATTTCCGTATGCCGTAGTTGAGATGGATTTCGACCGTGCAGTATTTGCCATTTAACGCATGAGCGACTTCCGGGGTTCCAAGCCCATCGACAAGCGCATTTGTTACTTCTGATTCGAGACGCGGCGGCAGTTGGTCCGGTGTTCTTTGCTGAGATGAATCGGAGCGCGGATAAAGCACTTGCTGAAAATAGTGGCCCGAAACGCCTGCACGTTCGGCGCGGGATGTGAGATGGCCGGACTCTTCCTGAGGAACACGGCCACTCAGACTCTTGTCGACCACGTGTCGGGCATCTACCACTGCTGCGCGGCTTGCTTATAGAGGTTTGTTTACTTTGGGCGGGTCGAGGCCAGCCTGTGTTAAGAGGAGGACGGTGATGGTTTCGGCAGAGAGGAACCGATTCACGCCACATGGTGAATTGTCTGAAGGCATTGACTTTGGAACTGATAGCAGGTTTGGAATGTGCCGGCCAGCGTCAGTTTGGCTGGCGCGTTACCGATCTTGCGCAAGAGATTCCTGGTGATGTGGGCGAGGTTCGAAGTGAGCCCCAAGAAACTGGACTGCGAGCTACGGGGTATAATGGAAAAGATCACCCAGTCCGCGGGGGCTGCACAGTGGTCAAGAAACTGGCTCTCGCTGAAAGGCATAAGACTTTGCGAGTATCTATTTTTCAGAGTCTTTAGCGGGCAGACATCAGGATAGGAAAACCCTGCAAAACAACAGAGAACACTCATACAGCATCATGCCAACTGACCAAGGAGGTCAAGATGCCGAAACGATTTACTCTTCTTAGTCTGTTCCTCATCGCGGCGCTCGTGCTGGTTGCTTGCGCCGCCGCGGCGCCGGCCGAAGAGGCCGAGGACGGTCAGGCTTCGATGGAGGAGACGCCTGCCGAAATGAGCGGCAAGGTCGTGGTCGAACCGGGCGGGATGGTCCGCGTCGGTGGCTCCTTCGCCCTGACCGGTCCGGTCCCCGACCCCGGTCTCGACATCCGCCACGGCGCCGAACTGGCCATCGATGACCTCAACGCGGCCGGTGGACTCGAAGGCTTCATGTTCGAACTGGTGGCCGAAGACGGCGCCTGCGACGGCACGCAAGCAACGAACGTCGGCAACAAATTCGCCGCCGACGAGACCATCGTAGCGGGCACCGGCGGAACCTGTTCCGGAGAGACATTCGGTCTCATGCCGATCCTGCAGGAGGCGCGCATTCCGTTCGTGAGCCCCAGCGCGACCAATCCAGATGTCACGTCCTCGAACTGCGATGTCTGCAACCGCGTCGCCCTCAGCGACGCACTTCAGGGCGCCACCGATGCCAGGTATGTGTTCAGCGATCTGGGCCTAACGAAAGTAGCCGTCGTCCACGATAACTCCGACTATGGCAAAGGCGTTGCCGAAATCTTTCAGAATAGCATGGCGGGTTTGGGAGGAGATGTAACCAGCTTCGAAGGCGTTCAGGTAGGCGATACGGGTTTCCGCGCCATGCTGGCCAGGGTTGGCGCGGGTGGGCCCGAGGCCATATTCTTCGGCGGATACGCCAGCGAGGCCGGCCTCATCGCCCAGCAGATGACGGAAACGCCTGGCCTCGAGGACACCGTGTTTATGAGCGTTGACGGTGCCTTCACGAAGCAGTATCTTCAAGCCGCCGGCGTGGCCGCGGAAGGCACATTGATCTCCTTTCTTGCCGGAGACGACTCCGAGGCGTTGAACGCAGCGTTCGACGCCAAGTATGTCCAGAAATACGGTGTCAGCCCCGACGAACTCGGCGCCTTTCATAGTCAAAGCTACGATTCGGTGATGCTGATCGCGGCCGCAATTACCGCGGTGGCTTCTGTCGACGACAGCGGCAATCTCATCATCGACCGCGAAGCACTGATCGCCGCCATTCGCTCCGTCGATGCATTCGACGGCCTCACGGGCACCATCAAGTGCGACAGCATCGGCGAATGCGGCGCAGGGGGCGTCCGGATTTTCCAGGTTACCGACGGCGCTTTCGTTCAGGTTTCCGGTTTCGGGATGGAGTAAACGAAAAGAAAATCGGGAGAGAGAAGGGGGCGTTGTCTCTTCCCTCTCCCCCTAATTCGCCCTTAGTCGACTACAATGACCTTCAGTCCGTTGTATGCCCACCGGTGGCGCCAGGCAGTTGGTCCCCCTGACGTACTTCTCTCAGACCGTCGGCACCCCCACTTTGGAAGGGCATAAGGCAAGAGTCAGGACCGCCAGATCATCTGCTTGGGTAGGCGCGACTGCAGTAATCAGTGGTTAGAGGTCAGTGGTCAGTGACGGTGTTTTCCTGACTCAGAGTTTATCGGGGACAGGCCATTGTATAGTCGCCGCCAGGAATTCACCAGATGTCATCCCCGCTTTGGACTGCACCCACATTGCCCCACCACTTGACACCAAGAATCCCCCTCGATAGACTCATGCCATAATGCCAAACTTCATGAGCTACTCAATCATTCTGATTGGCGGATCCGTTACCATTTTTGCCCTCAGAAAATAGAAATTCGGCTGCGGTGCCGGGCCGGAAGAACTCTGGCCGTATTTGGTTTCGGGATGGTGTATCGGCATCACTATCTGGTTTGTCTGGGACGGGCTCTTC
>VYDA01000265.1 GCA_009843665.1 Caldilineaceae bacterium SB0675_bin_29
CCCGCCCAACGGCCTGCCCTCACCCCGCCACCCGTACAGACTCCGCTGTCCCCTCAACACTTCTGTAGGGGCAGGCCTTGTGCCTGCCCTTTGCCTTAGCGAAAGGCTGCAAACAGTTTCTGCCGCCGCCGGCATCATTCCCTCGCCAGACTGCTTCCACCCCCAAATCTGGAATCCACCCTTCGTGACAGGGCAAACTCATCAAGAACAGTGATATAATAGCCCTGCGCCAAAATACGAATGGGCACTGCTGTGAGCGTGTCACCATGAAGCCATGACTCCCGTTAGCTGGGAATCTGAGGGCGGAGTAGGGCCCTTGCAGGGACGTAAGCTGCCCAGTACCCAACAAAGACACCAAGGAAACGTGCGCGAAGTCAAGCGCAGAAGACCAAGACAAGGAAAACTGCCCGCTCTGACCCGACTTTACCCGACTCTATCCGTCCTGACACGACACCATGCCCCCGACGCCAACTGACCGGCAAGAGGCTGTCGTCTGTTAGAGTGGTGGATGAGCATCGAAAAGAACCTGACAGAACCGGGAACAGGCGCCAGACACGCAAAAACTGATGCAAAAGCGGGACGACAACAAGGACCAGAAAAGAAAATCGCCCGCTTTTACCCGACTTTTCCGCCATTTCCGCTATTCCCGCCATATTCCCGCCAAAACACGTCCCGCCATATCACCGGGCGTACAACTCTAGCACACAACTTGCTTGACCTCGTACACGCCCACGCGCACCAGCGAGTCCCCTCACCACAGCCCATTAAACAATTCTCATGCACTGTAGTTAAGACATCACGCAAACACTCGTAAACGCTCATAAACTCTCGTCCGACACACGGACGAGAAAGCCTGTGACCCACCAGAAAGACAAGCGGTCTACGATGAGAGAATTGCGCGCATCAGCACCCAAGGCCTTCATGCACAGCGCAACTTGACCATGTGGCGCCGAATAGCTCTCAACCTCATACGCAGACGGAAAAGCGCCCAAACCGGCATTTCTGCCAAACGCTAAAGTGCCGATTGGAAAACCGGCTATCTCCGGAGAGTTCTATCCCAAAAGGATGCGATTGCCCTGCGAGTGACTTCTTCAACCTTTGACACGCCGAACCACCCTGTGCTAATCTGTCTACCAAGGAACCTTAGAAATCTGCTTCTCTTATCCAGAGTGGGGGGAGGGACCGGCCCGATGATCCCCCGGCAACCTGCCGGAGTCCCGGTTATCGGTTGCTGATCGGTGGATGGTACGTCTCACCGCATGGCCAGCGGATCGTATTGCAGGCTCTGCCCACTGGCTGCCATCTCCGCTCAGTTCCGTTTGGGTTTGCTCTGAAGGTGCCAATTCCGACGAGCCAGGTACGGCTCGATAGATGAGAATTCCCTGCGTGCAAGAACCCCTCTGGATAGTCCCGGAGGGGTTTCATTTTGGCGGAGGGAGTGCCGAACATGCGCACCGTCTACTGGCAGGACGATAAAGTGAAAATGATCGACCAGCGGTTGCTGCCCGGGGAAGAAGCAATCGCCGAATTCGCTACCGTGCCCGAGGTCGCGCGTAGTATCAGTGAAATGTACGTGAGGGGCGCGCCCGCCATCGGCGCCACCGCCGCCTACGGCATGGCCCTTGCCGCCCACCTTAGCGAAGCCGCCGATGCCGCAGACCTGCTCGAGGACCTGCGTGAGGCGAAAGAAACGCTGGACGCAGCCAGGCCCACGGCAGTCAATCTAAGCTGGGCCACTCGCCGCCTCCTCAATCTGGCCGAGCAAGTCGCCCGGGAAACGTCCGCCGCTCTCGGCAATGAAGGCAACTTGAGGGAGACGCTGCTGGCCGAAGCCGAGGCGCTTGCCGATGAGGATGTCAGGATAAATCGCCGCATGGGCTTCAATGGCGCCGCGGTCGTGCCCGACGGTGCAAACCTACTCCATCACTGCAATACCGGGTCACTGGCGACAGTGGACTTCGGCACCGCCCTGGGCGTTATCTACGCCTGCCAGGAACAAGGCAAGAACATCCATGTCTGGGTGGACGAGACCCGGCCCCGCCTGCAAGGCGCCCGACTGACCGCTTGGGAGCTCATGCGCGCCGAAGTACCCATGCATCTCATTGCCGACAACGCCGCCGGCCACCTGATGCGCACCGGCCAGGTCGACGTGGTCGTCTTTGGAGCCGACCGCGTCGCTGCCAATGGTGATGTCGCAAATAAAATCGGTACCTACAAGATTGCAGTCGTCGCCCGAGAAAATGGCATCCCTGTCTACTGCGTCGCCCCCACCAGTACCGTTGACCTCGACCTTCCAGACGGGGACCATATCCCGATCGAAGAGCGGGGACCCGAGGAAGTCGTTGAAGTCGGCGCTCGTCCAGTTGCGCCCGCAGACGTACCGGTTTACAACCCGGCCTTCGACATTACCCCCCCCCGCGCCCGGACCGGCAGCGGTACCGAGGAAGGTATCTGCTATCCCCCATTCGACCAGAGCTTGCGAAACGCCGTACAAAAAGGGCGTGCCGCCATCGAAGCGGAGAGGTCTGAAAGAAGATAACCATGAACGAACAGCGCCGCTTTGAACGCATCTGCGTCTTTTGCGGGTCCAGCCCTGGAGTAGACGGGGATTACACACTTCAAGCAGCCGCGATGGGAGAGGAGATCGCGCGGCGGGGCTATGGCCTGGTCTATGGCGGCGGCAATTTGGGACTCATGGGCGCCGTCAGCAGGGCGGCCCACGACGGCGGCGCAACTGTCTACGGAATCATCCCGGGGCCTCTTGCTGCCAAGGAGATTGCCGGAGAAACAATCGGTCATATTGAAGTCGTCGAAACCATGCACCAGCGCAAAGCCCGCATGGCTGAGCTCGCCGACGCATTTGTCACCTTGCCTGGGGGCATCGGCACTCTGGAAGAGCTGTTCGAAACGATCTCCTGGATCCAGCTTGGCATCCACAACAAGCCGATGGGCCTGCTCAACGTAAAAGGATTTTTTGATCCGCTGCGCCAGATGCTTGCCCACCAGATCGAGCAAGGATTTATCGCCGACAGATACAGGCATCTTCTAGTCGTTGAAGATCAGCCTTCCGCCCTCGTCGATGGCCTACTCTGCCACCAAACGCCCGAAAGCTCTGTCCAGTGGATCACCTCCGCACAGGCGTAGTCGCCCTCCAGTCAGCCGCCGCCCGACCATCCAGTCTTTGATCCGAGGCCCGTCCACCCACTTTGCCGCGAGACCACATTGCGCATGACTGCCGATCGTAGAGCCCTGCCCCAGATCATCGCTTTCGGGGGCCACAGCATCACAAGCAATGACGAAGACGTGGCTCTGAGCCGGTACATTTTGGACCAGGTTCACGCCGAACGCCCCCGTATCTGCTTTTTGCACCAGGGAAGCGGAGAGGATGCTTTCTATATTGCCAACTTCTACCGCCACTTTCTGAAGCTCAACGCTCTGCCGTCTGACCTTTCCCTCTTCAGGCCCCACACTGCCGGCATCTCACCGTTTCTTTTGGAACAGGACATCATCTACGTCGGCGGGGGCAACACGAAGTCGATGCTCGCACTCTGGCGGGAATGGGGAGTGGACCGCATTCTGCGCCAGGCTTGGCAGCAGGGCACTGTTCTCTCCGGAGTCAGTGCAGGCG
>VYDA01000458.1 GCA_009843665.1 Caldilineaceae bacterium SB0675_bin_29
GCCCGGGATACACGGAACCGACCAGTCTGGTTGAGATTGGGGCGATGTTCAACGTTCCCAACGGCGCCAAGAATCCTGACGGAGGCTGGCAGCTGGCCCACTTCATGGCCGGCAAGCAGCAGCAGATCGAATTCGGCAACCTGGTTGGCGACGTTCCTCCTCTGAACGAGGCTGCTCGCGATCCCGAGTTCCTAAATTCGCTGCCTTTCAACGAGCTCTATGTCGAGCTGACAGAGTCGGAGGGCGGCCGGGCCTGGCCGCGCATCCCGGTTCTGGAGCAGTACAAAACCGAGATCCGACGGCTCCAGGACGAGGTAATTCACGGCCAGATCGAACCGCAGCAGGGCCTGGACGATATGACTGACAAGCTGCAGCAGGAGTTGAACGACTTCCGCCAGCAGGTCAGCTAATAGAAGCGTACCCTAGCACGAAATCCCGGCGGGTTGGCCTTTCAGCCCGCCGGGAAACGGGAGAAGGCGGTCATGACATTTGGACTAACGCGACAGGAACGCCGTCGCTTGCGAGTTGGCGTCCTGTTTGCGCTTCCCTGGATTATTGGATTCTTGAGTTTTACGATATTCCCGGTCGCCTACTCGTTTTATTACAGTCTCAACGTATTCACGACTTTCGGGCAACCTTTGCACTGGGTCGGGTTGAGCAACTATGTCAAATTATTGAACGACGATCTGTTTTGGGTCTCGCTTTACAATACGATGTACATGGTCGTGTTCGGTGTCTCATTCCACATCGTACTGGCCATCATTCTCGGGCTCCTGCTCAATCAGAATCTGCGCGGCGTATCGATCTACAGAACCGTCTACTATATACCGACAATCGTCCCGATTGTCGCCACGTCCGTGCTGTGGATGTGGGTGTTCAACCCAGAATTCGGACTGATCAACTCGGCGCTAAGCGTCATAGACGTCCACGGGCCGGGATGGCTGACCGACCCTGTGTTGTCAAAGCCATCGCTAATTCTGATGGGCGTGTGGACGATCGGTGGTACTCTGGTGATCTTTCTTGCCGGGCTGCAGGACATTCCCCAGCATCTCTTCGACGCGGCGATGATCGATGGTGCTGGCGCCCTGCAGCGGATCAGAAATGTTACCCTTCCGATGCTGTCCCCGGTAATTTTCTTCAATGTAATCATGGGCGTTATCGGCGGCTTCCAGATTTTCGCCCAGGCTTTTATCATGACCAAAGGCGGCCCGCTGGACACGACCCTTTTCTACGCCTACTACCTCTACCAGAACGCTTTTGAGTTTTTTCAGATGCCCTATGCATCGGCCATGGCCTGGATCCTGTTCCTTGTCGTCATGGGAACGACACTGATCATTTTTCGCAGTTCGGCTCGTTTGGTTTACTACGAAGGCGAGGAGCGATAGCGCCGTGGGCAGGACAACGACAACTCTTAAGCGGCAACAGCAGGTGGGAGCATCCGGCTTTGGCAGTCTCTCGAGGACGCAACGTGAGACGTTGAGCCATTCAGCCAGTCATGTGGGGCTCTTTCTGGTGGGCCTGCTGTTCTTCCTGCCTTTTTTCTGGCTGGTATCTACCTCATTGAAAGACCTGAACCAGATTTTTACCCTGCCACCGGTTTGGATTCCAGATCCCTTTCTATGGCAGAACTACCCGGAATCATTGAGTTACTTTCCGTTTCTTCAACAGCTGCGCAACACTCTGGTCATAGCGGTTTCCGCTGTATTTCTGACGGTGGTATCCAGTTCGCTGGTCGCGTACAGTTTCTCGCGGCTGCTCTGGCATGGCCGCGACATTCTGTTTTTCGCCATGCTTTCGACGATGATGCTGCCCTATCAGGTCACGATGATACCGCTATTCATCATGTTCCGGAGCCTCGGTTGGGTCAACACGCTTCTGCCGCTGATCGTGCCCCATGCCTTTGGTGTTCCGTTTTTCATTTTCCTGCTGCGTCAGTTTTTTCTCAGTCTGCCCAGAGACCTGGACGACGCCGCCATTATTGACGGCTGCTCGGAATTCGGCGTCCTGTGGCGGGTGATACTTCCCCTTGCAAAGCCTGCTCTGGCTACTGTGGCGCTCTTTCAATTTCTGTTCAGCTGGAACGACTTCATCGGGCCGCTAATTTACTTGAACGATCCCAGCAAGTACACACTTTCCCTGGGCATCCAGGTATTCGTCAGTACCGTGGGTGTCCAGTGGGGCTGGATGATGGCGGTAACGACCGTTCTGACAGTGCCGGTGATTATCCTCTTCTTCTTCACCCAGAGGACATTCATTCAAGGTATAGCCCTGACTGGCATCAAGGGGTAGTTGAGTCCCTTGCAGATGCTTAGTCTAGTTGAGAGCCTGGACCGGTCACTGACCCCACATTCAGGAGGATTCGATTGGCTCGTAAGAACGGTATCCTGATTGGCACGCACTATGAGTATCCCTTTGGCGGCATGGCGACTCGCCCCGAGTGGCTTCCCCAGGGAGAAGATGACTGGCGCCGCGATCTGGAGATGATCAGAAATACCGGATTCGACTCCATCCGCATTCGCATCGGCCTGGACAGCAGTCTCGACGAAGTGGGCCGGCTGCTGGACATTTGCCAGGAACTTGACATTGGCGTCCTGTTCGGTTTTGCAACCTTTTATGTTCACAATAGCTTCATCGAAGCACATCCCGACGCCAAAGTCGTCGACCGGACCGGTGCAGCCTATCCAGAGCACGAACATGATTTTCGCTGGCAACGGGCCTGCATCAACCATCCCGAATACCGCCGGCAGCGTGATCAGCTGCTGGCCGACTGTGCCACGCGCTTTGCGTCACACCCGTCAATCATAGATTGGGACGTCCACAACGAGCCCAGCATCGGCACGGGGAACCACGCGTGCTACAACCCACATACCTTGGCCCGGTACCGCGAGGATCTGGCGGCGCGGTTCTCCTCGATAACACAAGTGAACGAGCGTTGGGGAACAGATTTCGAAGAGTTTTCTGCGGTGGAGCCTCCGACGGAAGCGGAGCAAGACCCAAGCAGCTTCTGGCGTGACTGGCGGGAGTTCATCGCACGCAACCTGAATGAATTCCTGCTGGGAGGAATCAGCATCATCAAACAGCATGCACCCGGTGGGCGCGCAAGCTTCAACTATACCGACCCGTATCACATTCAGCGCAACGGCCAGGACTGGTGGATTCTACCGCAACTGGATTACGCGTCCTCGAGCCACTACTGGGGGTCCGGTCCACGCACGGGTGCGGAGGCCGGTTCGCGGATCGCACTCTTGAAGGCGCTGGCCCCCGGCTCCCAGGCTTGGTTGACCGAGTGCCAGGGGGGACCCTTCCGATCGGACATCCTGTGGCGGGGTATAAACATTGATGCTGAAGTTAACCAGGTCTTCAGTTACGCCAGTCACGCTCATTACTTCTACCGCTGGGACCCGCTGATGTCGGGGCCGGAGCCGTGGATCAACCACATGGTCGACGCCGACGAATACGACACGGAAAGAAGGCTGGCAACCAAGCGTATCATCACAGATCTGCGGCGCTACGAAGACCTGATTGCGGCAGGCGACACTGTGCCAGCCCGGGTCGGCATCTATTTGACAAGGGAAATGGTCTGGGCGGCGAACGCACGCGAGGCGCCGCTGAGTGAT
>VYDA01000696.1:0-1245 GCA_009843665.1 Caldilineaceae bacterium SB0675_bin_29
CGCATCAAGTTGCCCAGCCTGCTCGACAAATGCGAGTTGTTGATGAAAGTCGGTGATTAATACCGCATCCAGACCGAGGAAAGCGCGGCCTGGAGTGACGAATTCCTGAGCCAACGCTCTGCCTTATCCAACGAAGCGCACCGCATTGAGGCGGAACGCGATGAACGCATCCGCAAAAAATTCGGCGAAATGGTGCGCAACCTCTCTCTGACCCAGGGAAACTCAAAGGTCGCCCGTGACATCTATCCGGTGTTTGACGCCCAGCTACCCGACGACGCCGACCAACGAATTTATGTCTGGGTTCGTGACGGATGGAGCATTGACGAGAACTCGGTGCGGGCCGAATCAAGGCAAGCGGGCAATCAATCACCGACCATTTTTGTATTTATCCCCAAGCGCTCGGCCGATGACCTGCGCCACCACCTCATCGACTACAAGGCGGCCAGCGCCACGCTTGATATACGCGGCGTTCCCAATACACCGGAAGGCGACGAAGCTCGCGCGGCCATGGAGACCACCAAGCAAACGGCCGAAGGCAAGATTCGTGAACTGCTCGAAGATGCCTTCTCAGGAGCCCGCGTTTTTCAGGGCAGCGGAAGCGAAAACCTCGGTAACAATCTGCAGGAGATGGTGCTGGAGGCCTCCGACAACGCAGCGCAGCGGCTCTACCCTCAGTTTCACACCGCTGACCACGTGGGCTGGTCCAAGGTTTATGAAAAGGCCCAAAAAGGCGCTCCCGATGCGCTCAAGGCCGTAGGTGACGAAGGCGAACCCGCCGGGAACCAGGTGTGCAAAGCCATTCTCGGTTTCATCGCCGGTGGCAAAAAAGGCGCGGACATCCGCACCGAGTTCGAGTCAGCACCCTACGGATGGTCACGTGACGCCGTGGACGGCGGTTTGCAGGTACTGTTGGTGGGCGGACTGATCCGGGCACAAGACGAACGCGGCCAAACCCTCGATCCAAAGGAACTGGAACGCAAAACCGTTGGCAAGATGATGTTCAAGGTGGAATCCACCACCGTCACCACCGCTCAACGGATACAGATTCGCAAGCTGTTGCAGAAAGTTGGGATCTCGGCCCAGCCGGGGCAGGAATTGGCGCAAGTGGGTCAATTCCTGGAGGAAGCGCTGGAACTCGCCGACCAGGCTGGCGGTGAGGCGCCGAAACCGGCCCGGCCTGACACCACGTTCCTCGAAGAAATCCGGCTCATGACGGGGAATGAGCAACTGCTCGCCCTCTACAAC